>JALEJQ010000008.1 GCA_022769565.1 Oscillospiraceae bacterium | reverse complement strand
GATCGCCATCATTATTATCTGCACCGTCTGCAGCTTTCTGAACTTAAGCATAAGAGTGTTTTCTATGCAGGAAATTATGCCGAAGATCAGGGGCAGTATAACTGTTCCGACAAAAACTCCGAAAGCCGAGCTGTCGTTATTGAAAAATCCAAAGTAGACAGCTCCCACAGCTGCGTTTATCAAACAGGAAATTATTATGGAAGCAAGATTCTCGATATGCTTTGCGGCTGCGATATTCTTTTCCACAACTCCGCAGGAAAAAGCATAGCTGAACCATTTGCTGTTGAAATCCCCTTCAAGTGCCTGAGAAAATGACGTTCCGAGACCGATAAGAGTTATCAGCGAAACCGCAGCAGGAAATACAATGTCAAAATAACGCATGGAAAATTCCCTGTTTTCCTCGTCCTCAAACATTGAAGCGTCCGCAAGGTTGCCGTAAATAAATGCAAAACGGAAGAGAAACATAAGTATTATCACCAGCACAAAAACAGCGCCGAAGGTGATAAGGGATCTTTTGCCGATATAAATATCCTTCCGTATCAAGCCTTTTATACTGTTCATATGTATATCCGTCCTTCCCTGCGCCGTCAGATGGTCCACTCTCTGCCGGTCATGCCCTTTACATAGAAAAGCAGTATCTCATCAAGGGTGGTCTTGTCTGCGACCATACCGCTGTAATTGCCGCAATGCTCCGAGAAGTTCTTTACCATTACCTCGCTGCCGAAATCGGACTTTCTTATGCTCACGATGTCCTTTCCGTCAATATCCGCAGCAGACTTACCGCTGCACTTTATTACACGGTGATTTTCAAGGATAACGTCCTTATAGTCCGACATTATTATCTTTCCGCCGTGGATAAAGGTAAGGCTGTCGGCAACTCTTTCAAGGTCACTTGTTATATGGGAGGACATAAGTATGCTGTGGTTCTCGTCCTGTATATACTCCATAAAAACGTCAAGCATCTCGCTGCGCACAACAGGGTCAAGACCGGCGGTCGCTTCGTCCATAATGAGCAGCTCCGCATTATGGGAAAGGGCGGCTGCTATCTGGAGCTTCATCTTCATTCCCTTTGAAAACTGCGAAGCCTTCTTTTTGCGGGGCAGGGCAAAACGGTCAAGGTATGCAAAATATGTATCGCTGTTCCACTGCTTGTAGATCTCCCTCATAATTGTGTTTATCTGATTTGCGTTAAGGCAGTCGTGGAAGGGCAGTTCGTCAAAAACTACGGCAAGGCGTTCCTTTATTGCGCCCTCGTTTTCTTTAAGATCCATTCCGAACAGGGAAATACTGCCCGAATCGGGAGTAATTATATTCAGCAGGGAACGTATAGTTGTGGTCTTGCCTGCACCATTCTGTCCCACAAAGCCCATTATGGTGCCTTTGGGAACTGTTATATCAACATTGTCAAGGGTAAAGCCGTCGTATTTTTTGGTAAGACCCTTTACCTCGATGGCATTTTCATAACCGCTCATAAAAATCCGCCTCTCTTATTTCTCGTTATAGACGATCTCCATAATATCCCTAAGCTCCTCAAATCCCACGCCGCTTATTTTAGCCTTGTCACACACCTGCACAAGCAGTTCTTCAATAATGCGGAGGTTTTCTTCCTTGAGCATTTCGGGGTTCTGCGCCTTGATGAAGCTTCCCTTTCCCGTATAGGATTCAATAAAGCCGTCACGTTCAAGCTCTTCATAAGCACGTTTTGTTGTAATAACGCTTATGCGGAGCTGCTGCGCAAGAGTACGCATTGAAGGAAGAGCGTCCCCCTCTTTCAACACGCCGTTGATGACCAGCGCCTTTATCTGCGATGAGATCTGCTCGTAGATAGGTTCGCCGGAGGAATTGCTGATAATAATATCCATACAGAGCACTCCAAAATTATAATGTATATATACGATATATACATTATATCAACCATATACACATTTGTCAATAGGCAAAGAAAAATTTTTTATTGAATATTGAAAAATGAATTAAAAGGTATCCCTGCATAAAAATATTACTTTCTTGTTTACAAATCGTACAAAAAATGTTATAATTAGCAAAAATGACCCGAAAGGAGCGGCAAAATGACTACCGAACACATAAATATTGTAAAAAAACTTATACTGACAGCCGCCTGTGTGATAATGAATATTGGAGGAGATGCTCTAACCGATATTTTTGAGCTGCCCTTCTGGCTGGATACCATAGGCACCGCTCTTGCCGCCTGCGCTTTCGGTCCCGTTTACGGAGGAGCGGCAGGGCTTATAACCAACCTTATCCTCGGCATAAGCGACAGCCTTTCGGCGGTATATGCGGTGATAAATGCAGGAATAGGCATCGTTATAGGGATATGCGCAAGAAAAGGCATATGCGGCGACCTTTTCGGAACGCTTTTCACAGGCGTTATAGCAGGCTTTTTCACCGTTATATGCGCCGTTCCCATAAACTGTATCTTTTACGGCGGATATATCGGCAATAAATGGGGTGACGCTCTCTTTGAGCTTTTAAGCAGCTGCCAAATAAACAGCGTTATCTTCAAATCCGCCTGCGCTCAGGCTCTTCTTGACATTCCCGACAAGGTGATCTCAATTTTTATTGCATATCTGCTTATAAAGCTGTTTACCAAAGCAAAAATTCTTCCTATAAATACAGCGGAGAGTGAAAAATGAAAAAAATTTTCGTAAATATCATAAAAACCGCCGCAGCGGCAGCAGCAGTTACAGCCGCAGTTCTGCTTACGGGGATGAGTGCTTCGGCGGAATCGGGATTTCTTGCAGGCTATGATTCGGTGGTATTCAACACGGAAAACGGGCTTGATTCGGCAAGCGTAAATTCTGCCGTCCAGACCCCCGACGGATACATCTGGCTGGGCACATACACGGGACTTTACCGCTATGACGGCTCCCGTTTTACCCTTATGAGAGAGGAGGACGGAATAAGCAGCGTCCGCTCCCTGTTCACCGATTCAAGGGGCGGAATGTGGGTCGGCACAAACGACAGCGGCGCTGCTTACTACGGTTCGGACGGCTGCGAGCCGATATTTTTCAGCAAAGCAGACGGACTTCCCTCAAACTCGGTAAGATGCTTCTGCGAAACTCCCGACGGAACGGTCTATATCGGCACTTCGGGTGCGCTCTGCACCGTTTCTCCGAGCGGTGAGATAAGCAAGGTCACCGAAGACGAGGATATTACATATGTTATCTCCCTTGCGGTATCGGAAAGCGGCATTGTGGCAGGCGTTACAAACAGCGGTGTGCTTTTTGCCATTGACGGAGAAAAAATATATAAAGCTGCTATAACTCCCGGGAACGGGCTGAGCTTTTCCTGCGTTTGCTTTGAAAAGGGCAGAAAATTTCTTGCGGGAAGCTCAGGCTCCTACATTTACAGCTGTATTGTGGATAACGACGGCATTTCCTTCGGCAGCAAAGCTTACGCAGGGGGCATAAGCGGAATATGCTCCATAAAGCCCGACGGCAGCGGCGGCTGGTGGTTCTGCGGCGATGCAGGTCTTGCCCATGCTGATGAAAAATTCTCTTCGGAAATAATAAGATGCGAAGATTTCAGCGGCAGAGTTGACGATGTTATAACCGATTATCAGGGTAACTACTGGTTCGTTTCCGCAAGACAGGGCTTGATGAAGCTGTCCAAGAACCCTTTTACCGACATTAACGCCGAGTACGGCTTTCCCCCCGAAACTGCCAACGCTGCGGAGATATACGGCGGCTGCATTTATTTTGGTTTTGACAACGGGCTTAAAATAATTGACGATGCAACGGGAAGGGAAGTCGAAAACGAGCTTACAAGGCGCCTTGACGGTACAAGGATACGCCATGTTTACGCCGATTCCAAGGGATACATATGGATAAGCACCTATGGCACGGAGGGACTTTTCCGATACAAACCCGAAAACGGGGAAACAGCGGTCTACTCAGAAAGCAGCGGAGGTACTCTCGGTTCAAAGTTCCGTTTTGTCACCGAGCTGAGTGACGGAAGTATTCTTGCCTCATCCACAACGGGACTTTCATACATTCAGGAGGGCAAGGTCATATGCACCCTCGGAACCGACCACGGACTGGAAATGCCGCAGATATTATGCGCCGCAGAGCTTGAGGACGGAACTGTTCTTGCAGGAAGCGACGGCGACGGAATATATGTTATAAAAGGCGGACGCATTTACAAGAACATAGGCGAGGATGACGGTCTGACCTCTCTTGTAGTTATGCGTATCACAAAATACAAGGACGTATTTTTTATCGTTACGGGCAATTCACTTTTCCTTATGGACAAGGAGGGAAACGTAAGCAAGCTGACCGGCTTCCGCTATACAAACAACTTTGACGTTCTTGCAGACGAGGAAAGCGGAAGGGTGCTTATTTTAAGCAGCGCAGGCATTTTTGAAGTAAACGGCGACGACCTTGCCGCAAACCGCTGTGAAAGCTGCGTTCTTTACAACAAGCGCAGCGGACTTAACACCTCCATAACCGCAAATTCATGGAGCAAGCCCGACGGAAAGGGCGGACTTTATCTTTGCTGCAGCACGGGCATAAGATACGTTCTGTTAAGCGAGCTTTCCGAGCCGAGAATGGATTACAAGCTGTCCGTAAACAACGTCAGCCTTTCTGACGGAACGGTGATACTTCCCGAAAATGTCGGCGGATATGACGGCAGGTTCGTTATTCCTGCAGAGGCAAACAGAGTTAGCTTCCAGCCTGTTGTACTCAACTACACACTTAACGACCCCGAGCTTTATATTTTCCTTGAAGGCTTTGAAGAAAAGGGAATGTATGTGAACCAGAGCGGTCTTGACGAAGTGAGCTTCACAAATATCCCCTACGGCAGCTATTATTTCCACCTGCAGGTCATCGACCCTAACAGCGGAGAGCCTGCGCTTGAAAAGGTATATCTTGTGGAAAAGGAGGCGCAGTTCTTTGAGCAGCCTGTATTCAAGATATATCTTGCCATAGTTGCAATAGGAGCGGCGGTCTTTATTACTTGGGTAATAACCAAAATAGGAAACATAGGCGTTATAAAGCGGCAGTATGAGGAAATAAGAGCCGCCAAGGAGGAAGCGGACAAAGCAAACAACGCAAAAAGTCGTTTCCTTGCCAACGTTTCCCATGAGATACGCACTCCTATAAACACCATTCTTGGAATGGATGAAATGATACTGAGAGAATGTGCCGATCCGCAGATAGTGCGCTATGCCTCCGATATAAAGCATTCGGGAACGATGCTGCTTGCCATTGTCAGCGATATACTTGACGTTTCAAAGATAGAATCGGGACAGATGAAGCTGATACCTGCGGATTACGACATATCCGTTGTTATAAGCGACCTTGCGGGAATGGCGGAGATGAAATGCCGTGAAAAGGGGCTTGAATTCCGCTGCGAGGTCTCCCCCGATACGCCAAGATTCCTTTACGGCGACGACCTGCGCATAAAGCAGGTAATATCCAACCTTCTAAGCAACGCCGTAAAATACACCGAAAAGGGTCATGTTACGCTTAAGATACGCTGCGAGGAAGAGGACGGGGAGAACGTGCTGCTGTGCGTTTCCGTTGAGGATTCGGGAATAGGCATAAAGGAAGAGGAGCAGGATAAGCTGTTTGCGGAATTTGAACGTCTGGACGAAAAGCGGAACAGAGGCATTGAAGGCACAGGCCTGGGACTTAGCATATCACGGAATCTTCTTGAAATGATGGACAGCAAGTTGGAATTTATCAGCGAATACGGCTCAGGCTCGGTGTTCGGCTTCTCGGTAAAGCAGAAAAGGATCTCGGCTGAAACGGTGGGAAAGCTCTCCTTCCGTCCCGGCGGCAGCTCCCTCGGCAAAAATAAAGGAGCGCACCTTTTCAGCGCCCCCGATGCGGAAATACTTGTTGTTGACGACAATAAAATGAACATTGAGGTCGTAAAAAGCCTGCTGAAGGGTACGAAGATAAAGATAGATGCCGCATCAGGCGGAGCAAAATGTCTTGAAGCGGCGGCAAAGAAGCGTTATTCAATGATACTTCTTGACCATATGATGCCGGAAATGGACGGCATTGAAACTCTTGAAAAAATACGGTGTGGAGAGGGGCTTTGCCGTGACGTTCCCGTAATAATCCTTACCGCCAACGCCGTTGCAGGTTCAAGGCAGATGTATCTTGACAAGGGCTTCGACGATTATCTTACAAAGCCTGTCAGCGGAGCGGAGCTGGAGCGGATGATACTGCGTTATCTTCCCGAAGAGCTGATAAAGCCGCCCTGCGAGCCTGACCTACAGAGCAAAAAGCCGACAGCCGCCGCAGAGCAGCTTAAACACATCGATATAAAAACAGGTCTGCTTTACGCCGACGGCAGCGCAGAGCTTCTTGAAAGGATAATGACCATCTACCTTGAACAGAGCGGCAAAACTGCTGAAATGGCGGAAAACTGCTTTGCAGCAGGGGATATGAAGAATTACGAGATAGTTATCCATTCACTGAAAAGCACCTCCCTGGGAATTGGCGCAAAGGAGCTTTCCGAAGCGGCGAAAAAGCTGGAGAATGCCGCAAGAAACGGCGATACGGAGTATGTAAAAGCGCACCACGGAGAAGCAATGGCGCTTTACAGGCTTGTTATTGCCGAAGTGGAAGAGTATCTGGACAGCAACGGGTAGTGCAATACATATTTCCGGAGAAGAATATGCTGCGGCATTAACATAACACGAAAAAAATCCGCCGTGAGAAAAGGCATCACAGCATAATACTATAATACGTTTCAGCCGTTTTTCAGAATGTCCTCATACTAATTCTAAACCAACCTATAGACAAATCCTTGGTGAGGTTTTATACTAAACACCATTTAATACTAATCCTCATTTAACCTGTAGATAAATTTGGCAGCTATAATTGCACCACTCGTCGTCAAGCTTCCTTGCCGTGCGACAGCACGCCTGTGGTCGCTTTCCTTGATTGGAGCAATTCTATCTACCAACTTTATCCACCGAACAAATGAGGATTAGTATAAAATATGAAAAAAATCAAGCCGATAATCTTGCGTATAATGGATTTCGGCGCAGATTTTTTCCCGTTTTTTATTATTATTAGTATTATCTATAGGTTGGTTAAAAATATGTATCAGCTTTGAGTGTTTCAGCTTCCTATCCAGAACAAAGCACTTACCCACTCCGCCCCGGAAACGGCTTGCGGAATAAAGCAGGAAGCCGCCGTCACAAATCCACATATCCCCATTGATGAAGAAGTATCGCTGCACAGCCTGCTGATAAGCACACATACCAGACCAACAACGCAGGCAGCAGACGCTCTTGCGGCAAATTTGACGATAATATACTGTTTTATCGTCATATAAGCCGAATAGTTCCTCATAAAATCAAGACTTTGTACGGGAGCGTCAAGGCCGCTTAGTCCCAGCTGCATATCAATTCGGATAAGCTGGATCGAGTGGACAGCCGCACATAATACAGCACAGAGCAGAACTACCCATACTATCTTGCAAAGGTCAAGTGCCGTCCGTCCTCTGTATGCAGAGCGAAGCGTTCCGTCCATGCGGTTTTGCCGTTCAAAGGAATACACTCCCGATACAGCGCAGATGATGCCTATAAGGATAAATAAAGAGTTCCTTTGAACAGTCTTTGTATCTCGCTTGAACAAGAGGTCGTATGAATATGGCTTAATAAGACTGACAGAATTTCCCGTCCGTGCTGTGTATTCCATACCGCTGCGGACGTTTTCAATTATTGGCAGAAGCGTATCATATTTAGCATGTGCCTCGTCAAGAAAGGCTTTTATCTTGCCCCATGTGTTCCAGTCAACGGGCTTTTCTGACATTATCTTGTCAAGTCTGCTCTGAAACAGGTCAATTGACCGTTCAAGCCTTGATTTTTGTGTTTCCATATCACTGAGCTTTTCTGCCGTCATTTCGCCCTCATATTTTGCGTACCATTCAAGCTCATAAGGGTTCTGCGGATAGAAATAATCATACTTCACAGCTTGCGAATATGCAGCTAAAAATGCACATATGACAATTATTCCGCCGTATTGACGTATAATGAGTTTGTAGCCCTCCCAGCCGAAAAGAGTCCTGCATATCGAATGCTTTTCGGTGAACTTTCGGACGGCAAGAAGTATACTTTCGGCGAAATGCTCCCTTTTCAGATACATTTTTCCGTGAATGAATATCCCCGAAACAAGGCAAATAAGGAAAACCGAAACGCAGAAGCTCACTCCTGCATAATGTATGGAAACAGGTCTGCCAAATATGTTCAGATTTTGATACACTCTGAAATAATCATCTGCTTTTACAGCAGCAAATATATTCATAAATTTCAGCACATTCAGCGACGATACCGACGGGATAAGCAGATAAAACAGCACCTGCACAGCCGCAAATATACCGCCGAAAAGATACGCTCCCACGGTTCCAAGCAGACTTATCAGCGTGAAAAACAGCAAAGACGCCGTTAAAGCCGCAAGTATCCTCACACCTGCCGAACAGATAAGATAATCTCCCACTGAAATGCGGTATGAACACATCGAAAATTCGGGAACGGACTGTATAGCTCTTGGTATGCCCATAGCTCCGAATGTGAGAACTGCTCCGAGATAGTTTCCGCCGTACAGCAAAACTGCTCCGCTCACAGCGGAAATGACAAGCACACCTATCCTTGAAAAATAAAGCCTTGTCCGTCCTCCCGATGTGCTGCGTATAAGGTTTACAAGACCGTTTCTGCGTTCCGCAAGAAGCACCGCCGAAATGATTATCATAAATGCCGCAAAAATAAGGTCGGTCATATGATAGTCGGATAATACCACAATTCCCCGGTTATCGCCGTATGCCGGCGCAATATCCGATAATGCGGAAAAATCCTCCGCCGTCTTTTCGATATTTTTTGAACCGAAGCCGTCCTTGTAAATATTCAGCATACTCAGCTCACGGCTTTGCTTTACGGTGCTTTCTACAGTCTGATTGTACGATGATATGTATTCCGCAAGTTCATCGCCTACTGCCGTTATATCTCTTCCGCTGTCGCAGGAAAGGGTAAACAGAATGAAATTCAGCAGTACAAGTATGACCGACAGCATTATTATTTTCCTGCCGAAAACTCTTTTAAGCTCGTTCATTCACGTCCCTCCGCATAGAATAAATACACATCTTCAAGGTCAACGTTCTCCGCAGGAGCAAACTCGGGAGGCAGGTCTTTTTCAGCCGCACGAAGAACAAAACCGTCTCTCCGCTGCATCATCTGCCCTTTGCCGCAGCGTTCCTTCATAGCGTTCACTTCTTCAAAGCTGCCGTGAAATTCGCCCACCTTGTCCGTTATTTCGTCTATCAGCTCCATAGGAGTACCGAAACGCAGCAGCTTTCCCTTTTTCAGCAGAATGACCTTCTGTGCGATACATTCAATATCACTTACAACGTGAGTTGCAAGGATAACCGTTCTGTCTGCGGATATTCCGGCAATGTGATTTCTCAGCCTTATGCGTTCCTCGGGGTCAAGTCCTGCTGTGGGCTCGTCGAGTATGAGTATTTCGGGGTCATCAAGCATAGCCGCCGCAAGGAGCACACGCTGCTTCATACCGCCCGAAAATGAACCGAGCCGCTTGTGAGCCGCTTTGTCAAGTCCCACAATGCTGAGATTTTCCGCTGTCTGTTCCTTTATGTCCTTGTGCTTCATTCCTTTGAGTGTGCCGATATACCGCAGAAACTGTCCTGCGGTAAAATCCTCGTACATTCCCTGCAATTGGGGAGTATAGCCCACTTTCTTTCTGAATTTTGCGCCCATTGACAGGATTTCCGTGCCATTGTAGAGAATTTCTCCCGATGTGCGTTTAATATTGTCGGTGATGAGGTTGAGAAACGTGGATTTGCCTGCGCCGTTTGCGCCCAATATGCCGTAAACACCGTTATCAAGGGATAATGTGACATTATCGAGAGCGGTAAAGGAGTCGTATTTTTTTGTAAGTTCTTTAATCGCTAACATTTATATCCCAGCCCATTTCATTATATATCTGCCACCATGCTTTTACGCCGTATTCAAATTTCCACTCGCTTTTTCCCGATCCAATATCGGCAATGGGAATGGAATATATCTTTTGGTAATAATCATCGACCGGCAAATTGAACGGCATAGTATTAACATACAGCTTATCCTCCGAGATATTGAACTCCTTTACAAGCTCGCCGCTGTATCCCGATATTTCATTGAAATCATATTTTCCGCTGCCCAATACTTCGCCGTTTTTGTTCATAACAAGAACGAAATCATCACTTTTTGAAACAGCTATTATCTTGTCCTCATAAAGCATAAGCCTCGGCATATATGAAAACAGACCGCCTTCTGTTTTGTGCAGCTCTTCATTTATTCTTCCCCCAAGCTCTTCCCAGCCGCTTTCAAGAGAAGGTGCATTTATGTCAAGGGCTGAAATGCAGTATGTGCCGTCATCATAAACACCGCAGGTGTAATAATGTTCTTCGTCCATTGTGATACCGTCATAAATATAATCTGAGATCTTGTCCGTTTTACCTGTCTTGATATTGTATCTGTAAAGACCGTCATTAGGATCGTTACAGCCATAGCTGCTTGTAAAATAGTAAACGTTATCTCCTACGCCCATAGCTTTATGCGGATATGAGGAAAAATAGTTTTCTCCCGAAAAAAGGATCTCAGTCTTGCCCGTTTGTATGTCCATTTTAGCAAGTCCGCTGCCCGCAAAACCGAACGTACCGTCGCCAAGGGTGAGATGATAGGGAATGTAGGCATATCCTTTGTGTATCATAAAATAGATGCCGTCCATTATCTCATATTTTTCGCCTGCGGAGTTGCTGACGGAGAATGCGTCACCTACCTTTGTAAAGCTTGTTCCGTCAAGAGCCGCCTTGTACAAAGAATAGCTGATAACATCGCCGTCCTCAATTGCAAGAGTGTATATTGCCCCGTCATAAAGCAGAGTGTTGATACATTTCAGGTTTTTGTATGTTGCCGCACAGTTTTCATTTCCGTCATGGACACATTCGGGCTTTGCACACAGAAATATCTGATTTTCGGTATCACGTTCATAGTAGCGGAGCATATGCCCTTCGGGACTGCTGAAATTTGTGTAATAGCCCTTTTCCGTTTCCATTATAGCATACCGACCGTGATTATAGGTTGTATCGGAAGGAAGCTCGGAGCCTTTTCCGCCGCAGCCGCAGAGCAGTACGGCGGCAGTCAATGCGATGGATAAAATGCTTTTTTTCATGTTAACATCTCCTTTTATACCCATTATACACCATTCTCCGAAAAAGAAAACCGCTTATGCAGAAGCGGTCGTTTTTTCTGCATAAGCGGTCAATTTTGAATTAAAACCGAGATAGAAAATACTTCGTTTTCGGCGGATATTTTTACAATACCGCCATGCTTTGCGGCAAGCTGCTCAATTCGCTTTATTCCGCAGCCGTGAACTGTCTTGTCGGGCTTGCTTGTTTCATAATTCGGAGCAACTGTTCCGTTATATGTATTCTCGCAAAAAATGCACAGCATATCCATCTGATTTTTTACTGCGAGATGAATATATCTTTCCTCACATTTTTCACAGGCTTCAATGGCATTGTCAAGAATATTGCCGAATATTCCGCAGAGGTCATAGTCGGAAATGCTTTCGGGAAAATCCGATTCAATGCTTATTTCAAGCTTTATTTCTTCATTTTCGGCTGTCCGAACTTTGCTTAGGAGCAGTGCGTCAAGAACAGCTCTCCCCGTTGCGGCAGGCGGCTTCTGAAGCGCAAGCTCGGCAGATATTTCACCGAGATATGCTTTTGCTTCGGCAGTTCTGCCTTCGTTTATGAGTATTCCCAGAGCTGACAGATGGTTGTTTATATCATGGCGAATCTTGCGTGTTTCTTCGTATTTTCTGCCAACCTCGGCGTAATATTCATGCTCGGCGGCTTCTCTTGCGGCAAGGGCTCCCGATGATGATACCCTTACCGCAAAAACTATGGAAACGGCAAGCATAATAAGCATTATTGGTATAAATACCGACTGCGGACTGACAGCGTTTCCGAGAATGTTCAGATTGCCGTAAACTCCGAATATGTTTTCGGCGTGAAATGCACCAAACATATTTGCAGGACAGAATGCGAGCAGCAATGCGGAAGCTGCTGTGATAATTATAGGGACAGCTTTTTTCGCCGAAATCGTAATTCCCGACAGGATATAATACACAGCGGTACAGAACATCGCTTTGAAAACGATCCTGAGTGCAGCGAGTGTAAAAATGTTCATCATCATGCTGCTTGTTCGGAACGCTTCCACCGATTGTATGGGTCTGAGCATATTTCCAAGACCTGCGTATCTGTCCATAAGCACCGCATTGCAGACATACATTGCCGCTGTTCCGATACTTACTGCGGTGCCTGTTATAACAAACCCCGAGCTGCCGAAAAATGTCTGTTTTCTCATATATCTGCCAATGATAAATGCCGTGATAACGGCGCAGAGCACTGCAATTATATCCGTAACGCTGTCGGAAAATAGAGCAGTTACGCCAATATCGCTTTCCGCAGTGGGCTTTATCGCTTCAAGTCCGTAAAAATCACGTTTCGTTTTAATGGCATTTTTCGCTGCAAAGCTGTTTTCATTCATCATTGAAAGGGTCAGCAGCTTGTCCGAATTACCCGAAACATATTCCGCAAATCCCTGATACTCCAAAGCGTAATTCAGCCGTGAAATGCAGTAGTCAAGCTGTTCATTTTTTTGCTCTGCCTGCTCATAGGTGTAATTATTTCTGCTGAGAACATTTTCTGCCCAGTCCTGCTGATCTCCCTTTGAATAGACAGCCGCATCATAAAATGTTTTCACATCAAAACGGGAGTTTTTGTATTCCCATGCGGTCATATATTCGTTCAGAGCTGTTTTTTCGGCAAGCAGCTTTTCTCTCAGTTCGGGATAATCGGATATGTCACATTCCGAAAACAGCTCATTTGCAAAGCGGACAGTATCACACCGCTCAATATATTCCCGACCCTCCGAATCCCTGCCCAAAATATACTCACCCGTGCATGACATATTGTTAAACAGCAGGATATTCAGAACGACCGCCGACAGAATTACACATATGATCGTAATAATACAGCTTCGTCTGCTCATATCCCCGACCTCACATATTCCATTACAGCGGTTAGCACAGCTTTTTTGTGACGTCTGCTCATAGGCAGCACCTTTCCGTCGGATAATTCAAGGGTATCTGTAAGAGTGCGCTTTATTTTTGAAATGTTTGCGTAGATCGCCTTGTATATCTCTACAAAATCACCTTCGGGCAGCTCTGTCGACAGCTTGCTTACGGGAACATTGGTATGTATCGTTTTTTCGGAGGTGTGGACAGCCGTTCCCCGTCCGTCGGATTCCACATACATTATCTCGGATAAAGGTATTATCTCAATATTTCCCGAAGGCTCCTCAACAGAAAGGGATTTCTTGGCAAAGGTCTGCATAAGCCTTGCCATGACTCTCTCAAACTTTCTGTCAAAGTCGGATTTAACGATATAATCAAATGCGCTTACAGCATATCCGTCCGCCGCACGGTATTCAAGCCCGGTGACAAATATTATGGGAACGGTTTTATCGTACTGTCTGAGCTTTTCGGCAATGTCCATTCCGTCGGAGACTTCAAGCTGTATATCAAGAAATATCACGTCGTAACGTTCGCCGCTTTTCAGCTTTTCAGCAAGGGGAACACCGTCTGTGAATACATCAATTTCTGCTTTTTCATTATGTGAGGAAAGAAATCTTTTCAGGCTTTCACTCAGCTTGTCCGAGTATATTTTTTCGTCCTCGCAGATAGCCGTCCGCATTTTATCACCGTCCTTTGAGTTGGCTTTTATTATAGCATAACAGGTCGGTAAAATCAATAGACTAATGAAAGCTTTTTTATCACACCCTGCCAATTCTTGCGGCGGATTTTTATTTGAACAGGCGGCAAAAAGCGCAGCCTGCACAAACGGTTTGGTTTATGCAAGCTGCGCCTTTTAATTGTAATCGGGAATTATCAGCCCATTACAGCTACTACTTCGTGTGTTCCGTCTGCAAATACAGGGAGAACGTTGCCCTCTATAGCCTTGCCGTCAACGGTGATGGACTTGATGCCCTTTGAAACGTGGTCGGGGTTCTGGATCTTTACGTTGTAAACCGCACCTCTGAATGTACGGGATACTTCGTAGCCGTCCCAGTCCTTAGGAATGGAAGGATCGATCTTCAGACCGCTGTAATCGGGAATGATACCCAGGATGTACTGGGAAATTGCAACAAAGTTCCATGCTGCGGTACCTGTGAGCCAGCTGTTCTTTGCTTCGCCGAAACGCTTAGCGTCCTTACCTGCAACCATCTGTGCGTAAACGTAAGGCTCGGTGCGGTGGAGCTGCTCGTCCTCCTGATATGCGGGAGCAATTCTTGTATAATAATCGAATGCTCTGTCGCCCATGCCTGCGTATGCAGCTGCACACATGATCCAAGCGTTGTTGTGGCAGAAGATACCTGCGTTTTCCTTGTATCCGCCGGGATATGTGGAAATTTCGCCGTATTCAACGATGTACCTGGTGAATGCAGGATTGTTAAGAACAAGACCGTGCTTTGTGCCAAGATACTTGTCGATGCTGTCCATAGTCTTTTCGGTGAATTCCTTGCCGCCAATGTCGGACATTACGCAGAAGCCCTGAGGTTCAATGAATATCTTGCCCTCTTCGTTTTCCTTGGAGCCTACCTTCTTGCCGTAAGCGTCATAAGCTCTCAGGAACCAGTCGCCGTCCCAGCCGTAGTCTACGATAGCCTGCTTCATCTTCTCGATCTCAGCCTTTGCCTTGTCGGCTTCTTCGGTCTGACCCTTAAGACGGCAGAGCTTTTCATACTCGGGTCCGATATATGTAAACATACCTGCGATCATTACGGATTCAGCTGTTTCCTCGTTAAGGGGCTTGCCTGTTTCGGGGTCAACTTCCTTTGCAATGTTGGAAGCGGTGTTCTGGAAGCTTTCTCCGGGAACTCTGGAGAAGCAGTTAAGGTTAAGGCAGTCGTTCCAGTCTGCACGGCCGATAAGGGGAAGTCCGTGAGGTCCCTTGTTGTTTACAACGTGGTAGAAGGAACGCTTCAGGTGGTCGAGAAGGGGCTGTGCAAGAGCAGGGTCGTTCTTGTAGTCAACCGGTTCATCGAGGATACCCAGGTCGCCTGTTTCCTTGATATAAGCGGCTGTGGAAAGTATCATCCACAGAGGATCGTCGTTGAAGTTTGTGCCGGCAGCATCGTTGCCCTTCTTTGTAAGGGGCTGGTACTGGTGGTAGTTTCCGCCGTCCTCAAGCTGAGTTGCGGCAATATCGAGTATTCTCTCTCTTGCTCTTTCGGGTATCTGATGAACGAAGCCGAGGATATCCTGGTTGGAATCACGGAAGCCCATACCTCTGCCGATGCCGCTTTCAAAGTAAGATGCGGAACGGGAAAGGTTAAAGGTTACCATACACTGATACTGGTTCCAGATGTTTACCTGTCTGTTGAGCTTCTCGTCGGAGGAACGTACATTGTACTTTGCAAGGAGGTCTTCCCATGTCTTTGCAAGCTCAACAAGAGCAGCGTCAACCTTTTCTGCGGTGTCGAACTTTTCCATCATAGCGTAAGCTCTGGACTTGTTCATTGTGCCGTCAGCGTTAAATTTTTCGGGGTAAGGATTCTCAACATAGCCGAGAATGAACACGAGAGTTTTCTCTTCACCTGCTGCAAGGGTGATCTCCTTGTAATGTGAAGCAACGGGAGACCAGCCGTCTGCAACGGAGTTTCCGGGCTTGCCGTCCATAACGGTCTGAGGGTTGTGGAAATCGTTGTAGATGCTGCCCATGAAGGTCTCACGGTCGGTATCGAAGCCGTCAACGCTGTCGTTTACGGCATAGAAAGCAAAGTGGTTTCTTCTTTCCTTGTATTCGGTCTTGTGGTAGATAACAGCGCCGTTCTTTTCAAGCTCAACTTCGCCTGTGTTGAAGTTACGCTGGAAGTTTGTGCTGTCGTCGTTAGCGTCCCAGAGGCACCATTCAACGAATGAGAACAGCTTAAAGGTCTTGGGAGCGCCGCTTTCGTTCTTAAGAACTACCTTCTGAACTTCGCCTGTGAAATTCTGGGGAACGAAGAAGGTAACATCTGCGGAAAGACCGTTCTTCTTGCCTGTGATCCTTGTGTAGCCCATACCGTGGCGGCACTCATAGGAGTCAAGCTCGGTCTTAACGGGAGACCAGCCGGGGTTCCAGACTGTTCCGTTGTCGTTGATGTAGAAGTAACGTCCGCCTGCGTCTGCAGGAACGTTATTGTAGCGGTAACGTGTGATTCTTGCAAGACGTGCGTCCTTGTAGAAGTCATATCCGCCTGCGGTGTTGGAGATCAGACCGAAAAAGTCCTGTGTTCCGAGATAATTGATCCACGGGTAAGGGGTTCTGGGGGAAGTGATGACATATTCCTTATTGGCGTCGTCATAGTAACCGTATTTCATTGAACTAACCTCGCTTATATTTTTTTCATGCGCAAACAAAAGCCGGCGCATTATCAAAGTAATTGTACCATATTAAACGTTTAATATCAAGGGGCTTTTTGAAATAGGGTATAAAAAAAAACGGCGTTTTTCTGTGCAAATTAACGGCAGACAAAAAAACGTCGCTTTTTGTGAAAATCTGCAGACACGGCAGAGGATGTACCGCTGTCGTGTCTGACAGTTTGTTTTATGGGGTTCTCTAAAAACCGGGACACGAGCAAATTTTCGTCCATGACTTTGTTTAGCTGCAAGGCATCAAACCGCAGTAATACTTGATGTATTACAAGGTTTGATAACGCAGCAGATGAACAAAGTCATAGAAAATTTGCCGTGAAGGAGGTTTTTAGAGGTTCCCTTATTTTATTCTGTTTACTTTACCTTAAACGAAGCTACAAGCTCTCTGAGCATCGAAGCCTGGCTTGAAAGCTCTTCTGCGGAGGCGGCGCTTTCTTCGGCAGTTGCGGAGTTGTTCTGTACAACGCCGGAGATCTGCTCCACTCCCGTTGTTATCTGGTCTATCATATCCGCCTGCTGTTCGCTTGCGTCCGCTACGCTGATAACGATGTTTTCCACCTTGGCTGTATATTCGCCCACCTTGTTCATGGATTCTGCGGTAGCGGCGGTTATTTCCGTTCCGTTTCTTACGGCTTCAACGGTTTGTTCGATAAGCTTTGTGGTATTGCTTGCAGCTTCGGCAGACTTGGAGGCAAGATTTCTTACCTCGTCAGCAACCACTGCAAAGCCCTTTCCTGCTTCACCTGCTCTTGCGGCTTCAACTGCGGCGTTAAGGGCAAGGATATTGGTCTGGAAAGCAATGTCTTCAATGGTCTTTATGATGTTTCCTATCTGGTTGGAGGTGTCGTTGATGTTGTTCATCGCAGAGGTAAGGCGGTTCATTTCTTCGTTTGCCTCGTTTACCTTATCCGAGGTCTCGTTGACAAGCTGTCTTGCTTCCGAGCAGTTCCGTGAGGTGGTGTTTACATGACCCGATATCTCATGTATGGTAGCTGCAAGTTCTTCAATGGAGGAAGCCTGTTCGGTTGCGCCCTGCGAAAGAGCCTGTGCCCCTGCGGATACCTGTTCGGAGCCTGCGGACACCTGATCTGCAGCTATGCCGATCTGACCCATAGTATCGCTGAGCTTTTCATCAATACTCTTTACATATTCTGCCAGCTTGCCGAAATCGCCCACATAAAAGCGCTCGTCATCGGAAATATCCACAGCAAGGTTTCCTTCCGCCATCTGTCCGAGAGCGCCGCCCATGCTGCCGATTATATTGTTAAGGCTGGAAACAACGCTGTCCGTTGCCTCTGCAAGCACTCCTGTTTCGTCCTTTGAGCGTATTACAGGAACTGGAGAAGAAAGGTCGCCCTCTGCAAGGAGCTTTATTCTTTCGGTACACTTTGAAACAGGACCGCCGATCTTTCTGCCGAGACGGATAGAAAGTATTACTGCGATAATTGCCGATATAACGTTGACAACCAGCGTAATGATTATAGCATTATATGTTGACGAGAGGAAATCTCCTGCAGGAGCATAAACGGCAAGAGACCAGCCGTTTGTATCTCTTAAAGGCAAATAGCCGGAGAAGCAGGTGGTTCCGCCGAAGGAGTATTCCAGCGTTCCGCTTTCCCCTGTTATCATTTTCTCACCGAGAGAAGCCATACCTGCGTATGCCTTGTCCATTTCGGCAAGGGCAATGAAGTTTACGCCTGCCTTAACGCTGTCCGAATCAATGGAAGCAATAAGTGTTCCGTTCTTGTCAAGGACAAACGCAACGCCGTTCTTGCCTATCCTTGTGCTGCGCATGATCTCGTTGAGGAATTCTTCATCGGGAACAACGTAAACGCAGCCGATAGCTTCGGAATTTGCGATGCCGTCCTTCCACAGAGGAGCGGCAATTATTATAGTCAGCTTGCCCGTTACCTTTGAAACAAGGGGTTCGGAGACCATAGCCTCGCCCTTCATCGCAGACTGATAATAGGCTCTGTCGCTGTAGTTATTGCCGTCGATGCCGTTTCCGGACGCATCTATGTAATTGCAGCGCTGAAGTCCGTACTGAGCGGTCTTAGCGTCAAGGATAGCCTGTTTTTCTTCCTTTGAGGAAGAGGGGTCGCACAGCACCTCGGAAGTACCAAGATCCTTGGCTATATTATGGTAAGCCTCGATCTCCCACCGCACTCTTTCGGACATAACCTCGGCAATTTCCAATATGCTCGTTCTTGTAAGATCCACGGCGCAGTTATAAACTATCGAACACGCCACTCCGCCCATGACAAACAGAGCCAGACATACTAAAAGAACTGTGTTCAGCGTTATTTTTTTACTGATAGATTTCATTGTCATATCCTCCTGAAAAAGAATAAGCTGTATTTGTCTTTTCATTATATACCAAAAGAGTACAGAATTCAAGCGTTGTATCCCATATTTACAAATATTCGGCACATAACACAAAATTTTTGCTATAACTTGTACAAAATAAATGTCCGCTTATGCCAGTAATCCGTTACATTGTACAAATCGACATTTTCTGCACAAAAAGCACAAAGCAAAAAGCGGACACCGAGCAAATGTCCACTTTCTACCAAAAACATTTTAAAAGAGAATAGCAAAATATTTGTTAATTGAAACAGGAGATGTTGAATTAACTCTGTTAATATTATACACTAAACATCCTTCCTGCACAATAGGATTTTTGTATATATTTTATTGTAAAAATTTCACCTCATCAAAAAAGCAGACCTTGAAGCGTCGCTGGGCATACGGAAGTCTCCTCTGGGAGAAAGGGTAACGCTGCCCACCTTGGGAGCGTCGGGCAGGCAGGAGCGCTTGAACTGCTGGGAGAAGAAGCGGCGCATAAAGGTATCCAGCCACTTTTTAATAGTACCCTCGTCATAGCTGCCCTTGAAGGCGGAAACGGCAAGTCGGAGTATCTTCTCAGGCGGAAAAGCGCATCTTACAAAGTAGTAAAGGAAGAAATCGTGAAGCTCGTAGGGACCCACAATGTCCTCCGTTTTCTGTGAGATCTCGCCCTCTGACGGTGGGAGCAGCTCGGGGGAAACGGGGGTGTTCAGCACATCGTCAAGGACTGCGGCAAGCTCCTTGTCAACCGCCGAATCACGTTCATATGCGGTAAGGTGCCGCACAAGGGTCTTGGGAACGGAGGCGTTGACCCCATACATTGACATATGGTCGCCGTTGTAGGTCGCCCAGCCCAAGGCAAGCTCGGAAAGGTCGCCCGTACCGATAACAATGCCGTTTTCCTTGTTGGCAATGTCCATAAGCACCTGCGTGCGCTCTCTTGCCTGACCGTTTTCGTAGGTAACGTCGTGAACGTCCTCCCTTTGTCCTATGTCGGCGAAATGCTGCCTTACGGAAGCGGAGATGTTCACCTCACGAAGCTGTACGCCGTAAGCCTCGGCAAGCTTGCAGGCGTTGCTTTTTGTGCGTTTGGTCGTTCCGAAGCAGGGCATTGTAACTGCGATTATGCCCTTTCTGTCAAGACAGAGCATATCAAAGGCGTGAACGGTGACAATAAGGGCAAGTGTGCTGTCCAGACCGCCGGAAAGACCAAGCACCGCCGTTTTGCAGCCGATATGCTTCAGACGGGTAAGAAGTCCCGTTGCCTGCATTGTGAGAATTTCCTCGCACCTTGCGGCAAGGTCGGTCTTGTCCGAGGGAACGAAGGGCATCGGCTCGTATTTTCTTGTAAGCTCAAGTTCCTTTTCTTTAAGCTCAAATTTTATGAACTTAAACTCCTGCTCCGAAGAAAACGGAAAGGTGTTCATTCTGCGGCGTTCACCGTCAATGCGCTGAACATCTATCTCGGAGAAGGTCATACCCGTTGTGAATTTTTTGCTTTCGGCAATAAGTGTGCCGTTGTCACAGATAAGGTTGTGACCGGAGAAAACCATATCCTGCGTTGATTCGCCAAGACCTGCATCGGCGTAGATATAGCCGCAGATAAGCCTTGCGGATTGGGATCTAACGAGCTGGCGGCGGTATTCGCCCTTGCCTATCACCTCATCGGAGGCGGAAAGGTTGCATATGACAGTTGCACCTGCTGCGGCAAGCTCTCCCGACGGCGGACTTGCCACCCAAAGGTCCTCACATATCTCTATTCCGACGGTAAGACCGGGGATATTGCTTTCAAACAGCACCTTGCCAAGCTCGGTGCCGCCGAATTTATCAAGGTGCGCCCTTACGCCCTTGCCGGAAGCAAAGTGCCTTGCTTCGTAAAATTCGCTGTAGTTTGGTATATTCATTTTCGGCACAAGACCGAGAACACGTCCGTCCTTCAAGGCTGCGCCGCAGTTGTACAGCTTTCCTCCGTAGCTTACGGGCAGACCGACGATAAGCAGCATATCATAATTCCTTGTTTCCTCCGCAATTTTCATAAGAGCCTGTTCGGCGCTGTCAAGGAGAGCCTTGTGGAGAAAAAGATCTCCGCAGGTATAGCCTGTAATGCAAAGCTCGGGGAAAACGGCAACGGAAACCTCCGCGGCGGCAGCCTCACCGGCAAGCTCAATTATTCTTTCGGCATTGTAAATGCAGTCGGCGACCTTTATTTCGGGGGTCAGAGCGGCTGCACGGATAAAACCGTCCTTCATTTTTTTCATTCCTTTCGGCAATATAAGTCAGCTGTTACTTATTATAACCTATTTTTACGGAAAAATAAAGAAAAATTTTTTAAATTAGAGATTAGAGGCGTTTGGCTAAATGAACATAGGTGCTGCGCTAAATGAATAATGAATAATGAAAAATGAATAATTAAGGTGTTCGCTGCGCTCACGGATCTTAAGGAAATACCGCACAAATCCGAAAGGCGGTCTTTGTACGGTGTTGCCTTAAATACATTGCCGCAGGCGATACCTTAATTATTCACTATCCACTAATCTCTATTCATTCGGAATAAAAACTTACTTATTTTTATTGACAACTGCCCCGTAAATAAGATCCACCGTTCCGTCAAGGCCGAAGGTCTCGCTGTTTACGGTGATGTCGTAGTTAACGTGTGAGGACCATTTGCGGTCGGTATAAAAATCATAGTAAAGGCGGCGCTGCTTGTCGTGACGCTTTATTTTCGCCGCAGCTTCGGCTTCCGTCAGACCGTCACGTTCCATAGTGCGCTTTATCCTTGCCTCCATAGGTGCGTAAATGAACACATTGGTAAGGTCAACATCCCGATTCCTTAAAATATAGTCGGAGCAGCGGCCTACAATAACGGCGTTTTCCGTATCCGCAATATTTTTGATTATTTCGCTCTGGATATTGAACAAGGCGTCGTTGGTGCAGAGATTAACGCCGAAGTTCGCCTGTCCCGACTGGCTCATAGCTGCGTAAAGCCAAGGATTTGCAGCCTTTTCGTCCGCCTCACAGAGAACGCTGTGGCTCATTCCGCTTTTTTCCGCCGCAAGCTCGATAAGTTTTCTGTCGTAATAAGCCCAGCCCAGCTTTTCGGCAAGCCTTTCACCGACGATATGACCGCCGCTTCCGAACTGTCTTCCTATTGTTATAACCTTATAGCTCATACAAAAGCCTCCCTCAGCCGGTTTCCGTTTTATGCTCCATATGCATTACGGTTTCCGTTGTTTATTTAAAAATTATAGCACACTTGCACATAAATTGCAAGTGAAAACAATATTTTTTCATACAAATTTACATAACAATTTTTGTTGATAACTTAAAAAAGTTTGAAGAGTGGAGAGTGGAGAGTGGAGTTTTATTGAATGTGGAAAGTGAAAAGTGGAATGAAGAATTATGGTGTTCGCTGCGCTCGCGGATTTTAAAATCATCGGCGAAGCCGACACATTAATTCCACTTTCAACTTTCCACATTTCACATTCCGAAAAAAACTTCACTCTCCACTCTTCACACTTCAAACTTTTTTCGTCATTTTGTATATTGCCTGAAAGAGCGTAAGATGCTATAATGAAATTTGTGTTTGAAATTTGATGAAAAAACAGGGAGTTTGTATAGTTATGAAAAATACGGAAAGCAAAACGGGGCTTGGCTTCGTTCAGGGAATAAAGGACGGCATACCCATAGGTCTTGGGTACCTTTCGGTGTCCTTCAGCTTCGGCATTGCTGCGGTGTCACAGGGCTTGTCGGTGCTTTATGCCACACTTATATCAATGACAAATCTTACCTCCGCAGGACAGGTGGCAGGACTTGGCATAATCGCCGCAGGAGGTACGCTTCTTGAAATGGCGCTTGCGCAGCTTATCATAAATATGCGCTATGCGCTGATGAGCATTTCCCTTTCACAAAAGCTGGACAGCAGCTTTACCACAGGTCACCGTCTGGCGGTATCCTTCGGCATAACGGACGAGATATTTGCGGTGGCTTCGGGCAAAAAGGGCGACATAAGCAGAAGCTATATGTACGGGCTTATAGCCGTTCCCTTTGTATGCTGGAGCCTTGGAACGCTGCTGGGTGCGGCTGCCGGCGAGATACTGCCTGCAAGGCTGAAGGCGGCGCTTGGCATTGCAATATACGGAATGTTCATCGCCATATTTATTCCCCCTGCAAGGAGGTCCGCAGGAGTGCTGACGGTGGTGCTTTTATCTGCGGCAATGAGCTGCTGCTTTAAGTACATACCTGCGCTGTCGGGGGTATCCGTGGGATTCGTTATAATCATATGCGCACTTGCGGCATCGGTCCTGGGAGCACTTGTTTTCCCCGTTAAGGACGGCGGTGAAAAGGAGGAAGCGGAATGAGCGGAATTGCAATACCTGTTTACATTGCTGTAATGGCGCTTGTTACATACGCTGTAAGAATGGTGCCCTTCGTTGTATTCAGAAAGAAGCTGAAATCAAAATTTCTTAAGGATTTTCTTTATTATGTGCCATATGCGGTGCTTGGAGCCATGACTATACCTGCCATATTTTATTCAACGGGAAATATGGTATCTGCGGCAGTGGGCTGTATCATTGCAATGCTGCTTGCGTTCAGGAACAAATCCCTGCTTACGGTCGCTGCGGCAGCCTGCGGAGCGGCGTTTGTTACCGACCTTATAATGTCCTATTTGATACAATAAAATTTGACCCGTCTGCAAAGCCTGTTCAGCTGCCTTGCAGACGGGTCTTTTATTCATCTTCCAAAATACATTCCAGCTCTTCTTCCCGTTCCCTCAGCTTCTTTGAGGAACGGGACATACATATCAGGATAATAAAAAACGCCGCTGCGAACACATATCCCCACATTACCGCAAAATTTGCTCTGCCGTAATAAATAAAGTCGACCGACGAAAGCACGGCTAATACCGCAGCTGCTATTGCCGAGATCTTCTTCACCTTTTTCTGACCGCCAAGCTTGTAGCGCACCTGCTCAAGCTGCTTGTCCGCTGTGATAGATGGATTTATAACACCGATAAAGGCAAACTCTGTCTGAGGGTCTATTACAGTCCTCTCTTCTATGGATAAAAGGTCACCCATTTCGTCCACATAGCGGTTATAGCCCTCAATATCATCGCCGTACTCCTGCTTCCTTTTTTCAAGCAGTATGGTCTTGTATATCATGCGCCGCATCTTATAGTCGTACATTTGGCGACTCCATATCCTTCCGGGAACCAGAAAAGCAAAATAAAGAAGCAGCAGTCCTGCCCTGACAAATTCATTGGGTATCAGCCGCTTCATCAGTGGCAATATATAAGGAAATAAAAAGAACGCCAAGCACCCGATAAGACATGCTCTGTTAAGAGCTTTATACAGCCTGAATCTGCTGCGGCTTTTTAAGTACAGCAGCTCTATCTCATCGGCACTGCACATAACATTATCCTTGCTGCATATCTGAGCGGCGGCAGCCTCTCCTTTTACACGCATACTTCCGCTTGTAACCGGCACCGTCGGCTTGCCGGTAACGGAAGTGCAAAAAAGCTCTTTCAAGCCCACTTTACATTCCCCTTTCAATCATTTTTTATATTATACAACGTTTTTCATAAAAAATGGTATGCATTTCTGCATAAAATCAAGCCGCCCCATAACAGCTATTGAAAATCAGAAAAAAATATGTTATACTATATAATAAAATGCAATGCCAAGCAATTACGAATGGAGGAATATTATGACAGACAACGAAAAAAATCTCTCCGCAGAAGATATGCCATGGCTGATTTTTTCCCTCTGCGGACGTACATATACCGTAAAAAGCGAAAGCGTTACGGGGATAATGACCATTCCCGACAGGATAACCCCCGTTCCCTCCGCTCCCGAAATATACAGGGGCATCACGGACATAAGAGGAAGCGTTCACCCCGTTCTCGATATGCGCAGGCTGTTCGGTTTTCCCTCTCTTGACGATGAATGCAGGGAATTTACCGCAATGCTTGACCAAAGAGAAAAGGATCACATCGAATGGGCAAACGAGCTTAAACGCTGCGTTGAAGCGGACGTAGACTTTACCCTTACCACCGACCCACACGCCTGCAAATTCGGCAGATGGTACGACGAGTTCAAGTCCAATCCCCACAATGCCGATTATTCCCTCCATAAGATAGAAATACCCCACAACGAGCTGCACAAGACTGCCGCTCTTATTGCCTATGAAAGGAAAAAGCCAGATTCTCCCGAGAGAACTCACAACATCACAGAGCTTCTTAACCTTGTTACGGACGAGTACGTTCCCGAAATAATCGATATTATGGACGAAGCAAAGCGCCGCTACAAGAGCTTTTACCGCGAAACTATGGTGACCTTCAGCAAGGAGGGCAGCCGTCTGGCAATGATAGTTGACAAGGTGCTTGCGGTGGATAAAATAGAACATATCTCCGGCAGGGAGAATATGAGCAAGATACTCAGCTCAAAGTTTTTCACCGGTGTTGCTCGCAGCAGAAGGATAGATGATGAAATTCTTGTTATAGACGAAAATAAGATCATACAGCAGGCGGAAAAGGACGTTCCCGAAACAGACGAATAAGCATTTTACCCATACCGAGGAGGTTATTTTTATGAAGCTTCTTGCCGAAGTAAAAAAAATAGGTCTGAAAAAGATGCTTTGGCTGACTGTCGCAGGTATTATCAACGCAATAGGCGTAACAATGTTTCTTGCGCCCGTTAACCTTTACGACAGCGGCATTTCAGGCACCTCCATTCTTCTTTCAAGCCTTACCCCCGAGTTTTTTTCGCTTTCGGTTTTCCTTGTGCTGCTTAACGTTCCGCTTTTCCTTTACGGTGCAAAAAAACAGGGTGCAGCCTTTACTATATCTGCCATATATGCCGTGCTGGTGTACTCTCTCGGGGCATGGCTCATAACGGACATTCTGCCTGTGGACGTAAGCATAGTTTCTCCGTTGGCAGGCTCCGACCTGCTGCTCTGCTCCTTATTCGGCGGTCTTATTTCCGGCACGGGAAGCGGTCTTGCCATACGTTCCGGAGGAGCAATGGACGGGATCGAAGTTATGGCGGTGATATTTGCAAAGAAAATAGGCATTTCCGTAGGCACTTTCGTTATGATATACAACGTTGCACTATATGTGATATGCGGAATAGTGCTGAAAAGCTGGATACTTCCTCTTTATTCCATAGTAGCCTACGCCGCTGCGCTGAAAACGGTAGACTACATAGTTGAAGGTATCGACCGCTCCAAATCCGCAATGGTCATTACCGGCTGCCCCGACGAGGTGGGAGCTGCCCTTTCGGAGGAATTCGGCTGCGGAATAACGGTCATCGAAGCCAAGGGTTACTATTCCCAGTCTCCGAAAACGGTGCTTTATATCGTTGTAAACCGTTTTCAGATAACAAAAATGCGCACTATTGTACAGAATCTTGACCCCGAAGCCTACGTTACCATTTCCGAAGTGGCGGATGTGTTCAGGTTCAACACGGCTAAACCGGAGTAGGGTAAAATAAGCGCAGTTCACGAAGCAGGCTCACAGTTATAATACTAAATTCAAATCAACCTATAGAACGATTTAGAATTAGGGTTTAGAATTAGTATAAGCTGTTGAACCGGCATTGTGAACAGCGCTTTTTGCTTACAGCGGTAAAGCGGTGAAAAAACTATTGATTAGTCCGCCGCAATGTGATATAATATTATTGATTATCGGCAAAATACGGGTATTCCGTGCTGTAAATTTGCTTCCGGCAGGAGATTTGCCGGAAAGGAGCGCTTTTATATGAAAATTGTTATGCTTGAAGCGGCTACTGTTTCGAGAAACGATGTTTCTTTTGAGGACATCTACAAGCTGGGCGAGGTGGAGGAACACCCTCTTACCCCCACAGACAAAATTGTCGAATACATAGGCGACGCAGAAGCCGTACTCTGCAACAAGACCCCTTTTACCGCAGAGGTAATGGAGCAATGCCCGAATCTTAAATACATCGGTCTTTGCGCTACCGGCTACAACAACGTGGACATTGCCGCCGCAAACCGTCTTGGGATAACGGTGTGCAACGTTCCTGCATACTCCGATATGGCGGTGGCACAGCAGGTGTTCGCTTTTATCCTTCATTTTGCAAACAGGACTCCCGAGTATGACAGCTTCGTCCATGAGGGCGGCTGGGTTCGTTCCGCTACCTTTTCCGCTTTCGATTTTCCCACAGCGGAGCTGGACGGAAAAACTCTCGGCATCATCGGCTACGGCAGGATAGGTCACGCTGCCGCAAAGATAGCAAGAGCCTTCGGTATGGAGGTAGTTGTAAATACAAGAACAGCCAAGCAGGACGGAACGGTACGTTTCACAAGCCTTGACGAGCTTCTTGAATGCTCTGATTTTATCACCCTTCATTGTCCTCTTACCCCCGAAACAGAGGGTATGATAAATATTGAAGCGCTGAAAAAGTGCAAGTCCTCCGCCGTTCTTATCAACACATCAAGAGGAGCGGTCGTGAACGAAGCTGACCTTGCATACGCCCTTAACAGCGGCATTATCGCAGGCGCAGGTCTTGACGTTCTGCATACGGAGCCGATGGACCCCGAAAATCCGCTTCTTACCGCAAAAAACTGCGTGATAACGCCCCATGTTGCGTGGGCGCCCGTTGAAACAAGGCGCAGACTTATGAAAACAGCAGCGGAGAACCTTGCCGCTTTTATTGCAGGTAAGCCTGTAAATACAGTAAATTAAGGAGATATTCCAATGTACGATATAGACAGCAAAAAAAGAATAGTTATCAAAATAGGCACCTCCACCCTTGCGCATAAAACGGGCAGGCTCAATATCCGCAGAATGGAGAACCTTGTGAAGGTCATTGCAGACCTGCAGAACGGCGGCAGACAGGTCACCCTTGTTTCCTCCGGCGCAATAGGTCTTGGAATGTCCAAGCTGGGTATGCAGAGCCGACCTACGGAAACACGGCTTAAACAGGCGTGTGCAGCCGTGGGACAGTGCGAGCTTATGTACATTTACGACAAGCTGTTCGGCGAGTACAACCTTACCGTTGCACAGCTCCTGCTTACGAAATACAACATCGACAGCCCCAGACGTCAGAACGTTGTCAATACCTTTGAGCAGCTTCTCAGCCGCAACGTTATCCCTGTTGTAAACGAGAACGATACCGTTGCTATTGATGAGCTGGAGCTTGAATTCGGCGAGAACGATACTCTTGCGGCGCACGTTGCGCTCCTCTGCAAGGCGGATATGCTTGTTATACTTTCCGACATAGACGGCTTTTACGATTCAAACCCCAAGCTTGACCCGAATGCAAAGCTTATCCCCGTTGTCAACGATATAAACGATGATATAAGACAGCTTGCAGGCGGAGCAGTTTCCGGTCTTGGCACAGGGGGAATGATAACCAAGCTGAACGCTGCGGAAATGACTATGGCGGAGGGTATAGACACGGTGCTGCTCAACGGCAGGAACCCAAAGATACTTTACGACCTTTTTGACGGAAAACAGGTAGGTACTATTTTTACGGCGGATAAATAATTTTGCCGTACCAAAATACATATAATTCTATCAAATCCTGTAGGGGCGCACAATGCAATAAAAGGAGGTTTTGTATGTTTGCGGCAGAAGGCAGCGACAGAAAAATTATCCTTGACGAAGATACGAATATTGAAAAGTCGTTCAAGAATGAAAGCGGAAAGTTTGCCTCCGACCTTTCGGTGTATATGGGACGGGGCAAAAAATGTTTGATCCCGATGCAGGAAAATTTATAGAAGAGCTTAGAAACGATTTCCGCTAATTGTTATCTAATACTAATAACCAATAAAGCTGTAGACAAAAAATCTTTGCATAATCCATAAAGCTAAGATTATGCTCGATTTTTTGTACAGTTTTTAATTGGTTATTAGTATGATCTCTATTCTCTATAATCTATCATCTAAAAAATTGAGGTGTTTAAAATGAATTATGCCGAAACTTTGGGAAGCAGGGCAAAGGCTTGTGAAAAGGCTGCCGGTACTGCTTCAACGGCTGTTAAAAACGGTGCTCTTGCCGAAATAGAAACGGCTTTAAGAGCAAATGCGGATAAGATACTTGAAGCAAACGACCTTGACCTTGCTGCGGCAAAGGAAAACGGAATGTCCGAGGCTATGCAGGACAGACTGCGGCTCACAAAGGAAAGAATAAACGGCATCGCAGACGGCGTTGCAGACGTTATAAAGCTTGATGATCCTATAGGCAACGTGGACTTCGGTTCTGTCCGTCCCAACGGAATGAATATCACAAGAGTAAGAGTTCCTCTGGGAACGATTGCAATAATCTTTGAATCACGCCCCAATGTTACCGTGGACGCAGCCGTTCTCTGCCTTAAAGCAGGCAACACGGTTATCCTCAGAGGGGGCAAGGAAGCCTACAACTCCAACAAGTGCCTTTGCGATATAATGCGTTCCGCAGTTGCGAAAGCAGGTCTGCCCGAGGATGTTGTTCAGTTCGTTGATGACACCTCAAGAGAGGTATCTTCACAGCTTATGAAGTGCAGCAATTATATTGATGTGCTTATCCCCCGAGGAGGAGCAGGTCTTATCCGTGCTGTAAAGGAAAACGCCACCGTTCCCGTAATTGAAACGGGTACGGGCAACTGTCACGTTTTCGTTGACGAAACAGCCGACCTTGATATGGCTGTAAGCATCGTAAACAACGGAAAAACAAGGCGTGTTTCCGTCTGCAACGCCGTTGAATCCCTGCTTGTACACGAAAATATCGCTGAAAAGTTCCTGCCTATGATAAAGGCAAAGCTGGACGAGCACAACGTTGAGATAAGAGGATGTGAAAAAACGAGAAAAATTCTTGGTGACTGCGTTGTTCCCGCAACGGACGAGGACTACGGAACGGAATTCCTTGATTATATCATTTCCGTGAAGGTGGTTTCCTCCGTCTACGAAGCAATCGCACACATTGACAGGTTCACCACACACCATTCCGAGTGCATTGTGACAAACAGCCTTGACAATGCGGAACGGTTCAAGAAGGAAATAGACGCTGCCGCTGTATACGTCAACGTTTCCACTGCCTTTACCGATGGGGGAATGTTCGGCTTCGGCGCTGAGATAGGCATTTCCACACAGAAGCTCCATGCAAGAGGTCCTATGGGTCTTATGGCGCTTACTTCGATGAAATATTTAATTTCCGGCAACGGTCAGACAAGAGCTTAACGGTGATAGAATGGATAAAAACGATAACAAGGATTTCTTCGATTACGACAGCTATATAAAAGCCGGCGGAAAGAAGAACAAGAAGAAAAAAAAGCCTGAGAACACAAATAAAACTCCACAGCCCAAGCCTCAGCAGAAGCCTGCCGCAAAAAGCGAAAAGGCTGAAAGGTTCAAGGAGGAAAGCCGTGAATCCATTGAGAATATCAAGCGTATGTTTGATGACGCTCTCGATGAAAAAGCGGAAGAAATGGCTGAATTTGCCGCAGGAGAGCCTGAGATAGAAATGCCTGTTTCCACCGATGTAAAGGGCGGCAAACGGCGGTTATATATGCTTCTCGGAATAGTGATAACCCTGCTTGCGGCGGTGGGACTTGTTTCAACGGTAAGATTTTCCGTTGACAAGATAAAGGCGTTTGCCGACAATACACAGCAGAAGACCGAGTTTGCAAAGTTCATTTACCCCATTGTCATATGCGACCCGGCACCCTTCGACCAGACGGTAAAGCTGCGCAGCGACACCATGCTCACGGCAGCTATATGGGATATTATTCTTTATGAGGACAAGAGCAAGTACGAAAGCGACTTCGACTATATCATTGTCCCGGAGGTTGACGTTGAACAGCACGCAACAAAGCTGTTCGGCTCGGGTCTGAGCTTTTCCCATGAATCCATATTGGGTCCCGATATACAGTTTTACTATGAGGAAGAGATAAAGTCCTACAGAATACCCTCAAACCCCAGATACTTCACCTATTCGCCGTATATCGAGGATATAACAAGGGTAGGGGAGAGCTATACTCTGACCGTAGGCTATGTTTCGCCTACGCCTGCATGGCTGACCCTTACCTCCGATGAAGCACCCCTGCCCGAGAAGTATGTTGATTATGTCGTTTCAAAGCGTGGAAATGAATATACTCTCGTTGCCATAAAGCAGTCGGACAAGACCTCGGAAATCAGCGACGGACTATAATACTAAGTTCATATCAACCTATAGACAAATCCGACGTCTATAATACGCCCATTCTGCGTCAAGCTCCCCTTGCAAGGCACCAAGCATTGCGGCGGTTGCTTTCCTTGACCGGACGTATTCTATCCGCCGTCTTTATCCATAGAACAATTGGTTATTAATATAAGGCGCAATTCACACGAAATTCAATGTGAATTGCGCCTGTTTTTGTATCGGGAAAAACGGCGTAGCACAGCAGTATTTTTCGGAAAATTTGACATAAAATGCAAAAATTTGCAGGAAACCTTTGTACAAACATAACTATCTTGGATAAAATACTAAATTCCTATTGACAAAGTAGGCAAATAATGTTATACTAAACCTAACCTACCAAGTAGGTTGGTAAGAATTGAGGGAAAGAATATGAAAAATATGTTTGAAACGCTCCTGAGAGCGAACTTCCGCTGCGGACGATGTTAAAAATTTTTTGCGGACAACAAAACAAACATCAAACGAAGCAAACGGTCTGAAAAATGATTTTCAAGCCGTGAAAGGAAGGTTTTTTATTATGAAAAATAATTTTGTGAAAATATCTGTAGCAGCCGCACTTCTTATTACCGGAATGACCGGACTTACAGGCTGCTCTTCGGAAAAGGGCGAAGCAAGCGGCTCCGTCGACAGCGTTTCAATAACCAATGTTTCATACGACCCCACAAGAGAGCTTTACGAAGCCTATAACAAGATATTTGCCGAGCATTGGAAGGAAAAGACAGGACAGGACGTTGAGATAACACAGTCCCACGGCGGCTCAGGCAAGCAGGCGCTTGAAGTTGCAAACGGTCTTGAAGCGGATGTTGTTACCCTTGCTCTTGAGTATGATGTAAACGCCATAAGAGATGCAGGACTTATCGAGGACGGTTGGGTAAGCGAATTTGCCAACGACAGCTCCACCTACACCTCCACAATCGTTTTCCTTGTAAGAAAAGGCAATCCCAAGAACATCCGGGACTGGAACGACCTTGTGAATGACGGCGTGGGCGTTATTACTCCCAACCCCAAGACCTCAGGCGGCGCAAGGTGGAACTACCTTGCAGCGTGGGCATATGCCGACAAGCTGTACGGCGGCGATGAGGCTCAGATAAAGGACTTTGTCAAGAAGCTCTATCAGAACGTTCTGGTGCTTGATTCCGGTGCAAGAGGCGCTACCACGACCTTCGTTGAAAACGGACAGGGTGATGTTCTTCTTGCCTGGGAGAACGAAGCCTACCTTTCCATTCAGGACTATCCCGACGATTATGAGATAATCACACCGAGCGTAAGTATTCTTGCACAGCCCTCCGTTGCTGTCGTTGACAAGGTAGTTGATGACAGAGGAACAAGAGATGTTGCTGCCGAATATTTGCAGTACCTCTATTCCGATGAAGCGCAGCGTATCGCAGGCGACAACTACTACAGACCCTCTAACGCAGATATACTTCAGGAATACGCTGGAGTTTTCAACCTTGACATAAATCTTGTTACAATACAGGATTTCGGCGGCTGGGACGAGGCTCAGACAAAGCACTTTGCCGACGGCGGAGTGTTCGATGAAATTTACGAAAAATCGGAATGATGAAAATGAAGAGAGCAAATAAGAGAGTTATCCCCGGATTCGGGCTGTCAATGGGCGTAACGCTCTCGGTACTCAGCGTGATAGTGCTTATCCCTCTGGCTTCGCTTGCGGTATTTGCCGCAAATATGAGCCTTTCGGATGTGATAGACACCATAACAAGACCGAGAGTTCTCGCCAGCTTCGAGGTGAGCTTCATCACAGCTTTTATAGCTTCGCTCATTAACGCAGTTATGGGAGTTGTCCTTGCTTGGGTGCTGGTGAGATACGATTTTCCCTTCAAGCGTCTGCTGGACGGAATGATCGAGCTGCCATTTGCTCTGCCCACGGCGGTAGCAGGCATTGCCCTTACCTCTCTGACGGCGGATACGGGTCTTGTCGGCGGTTTCTTTAGCAGGTTCGGCATAAAGATAGCTTACACAAGGATAGGAATAACCATTGCAATGGTATTTATCGGGATCCCCTTTGTGGTAAGAGCTGTCCAGCCGGTGCTTGAAAAGCTTGACCCTGCATATGAAGAAGCGGCTGTGGTGCTTGGAGCGGACAGAGGCAAGATCTTCCGCAGAGTTATCTTCCCGGAGATAATGCCTGCGGTGTTCACAGGCTTCGGTCTTGCGTTCGGAAGATGCTTCGGCGAATACGGAAGCGTTGTATTTATCGCAGGAAACAAGCCCTACGAAACGGAAATAACGCCGCTGATAATCATGTCGGAGCTTCAGGAATACGACTACTCCAGTGCTTCGGCGATAGCTCTTGTAATGCTTTTTGCTTCATTCCTTATACTTTTTCTTGTAAATCTCATTCAGATAAGAAATTCAAAAATACTCAAAGGGGGAAACTGATGTGCATAAGGAATCAAAAGGCTCCAAGGCAGTAAAGATACTGCTTATAAGCATAAGCGTCATATTTGTATTCCTTATGCTTGTGCTTCCTCTTATAACGGTAATTGCCGAGGCACTGAAACAAGGCTTTGAGGTATACATAAAGGCTGTTGCGGACAAATACACGGTCAAAGCGATACTGCTTACCGTTGAAGCAACGCTCTGCGCAGTTGCGGTGAACACGGTGTTCGGGCTTTTTGCGGCGTGGGCGGTGACAAAGTTCCGCTTCAAGGGAAAAAAGCTGCTCTGCACACTTATCGACCTTCCCGTAACGGTATCCCCCGTCATTGCAGGTCTGATATTCGTGCTGACCTTCGGACGGCAAAGTCCCCTTTATCCTCTGCTTGAAAGCTTGGACATAAAGATAGTTTTTGCGGTGCCCGGAATTATTCTTGCAACGGTTTTCGTGACCTTCCCCTTTATTTCAAGAGAGCTTATACCCGTACTTGAATCGCAGGGTACGGACGAGGAAGAGGCTGCGGCACTTATGGGAGCTAAAGGCTTTACCATATTCACAAAAATAACCTTTCCCCATATCAAATGGGCGTTCCTCTACGGCGTAGTGCTTTGTGCGGCAAGAGCCATGGGAGAATTCGGAGCGGTGTCCGTTCTTTCGGGACATCTGAGAGGAAAGACAAACACCCTTCCTCTCCACGTTGAGATACTTTTCAACGAATTCAAGTATGTTCCTGCCTTTGCGGTGTCCTCCATACTGGTAATGATGGCGGTGCTGATACTTATCGCAAAAAGCGTTGTGGAATACATAGGAAAGAGAGAGTCGGAAAATGTACGTTGAACTGAAAAACATAAATAAAAATTTCGGCAGCTACAAAGCCTCCGACAACGTAAGCTTCGGCATTGAAGAGGGCAAGCTGATAGGACTTTTAGGTCCCAGCGGCAGCGGCAAGACCACCATTCTCCGAATGATAGCAGGTCTTGAAACGCCCGACAGCGGCGAGATAATCATTAACGGCAAGGTAGTGAACAACGTTCCCGCAAGCGAAAGAGGCATAGGCTTTGTGTTCCAGAATTACGCCCTTTTCCGCTATATGACGGTTTACGACAACATTGCCTTCGGACTAAAGGTGCAGAAAAAGGACAAGGAGTTCATAAAAGAAAGAGTTTCCGAGCTTGTGAAGCTCATAGGACTTGAAGGGCTGGAAAAGCGTTATCCAAGTCAGCTTTCAGGCGGTCAGCGGCAGAGAGTTGCTTTTGCAAGAGCACTTGCTCCTAACCCCAAGCTGCTGCTTCTTGACGAACCCTTTGCCGCCATTGACGCAAAGGTCAGGCAGGAGCTTCGCAGCTGGCTGAAGGATATGATAAGCAAGCTGGGAGTAACAAGCATTTTCGTTACCCACGACCAGGACGAAGCCATAGAGGTTGCGGATGAGATAATCATTACAAACAAGGGACGCATCGAGCAGATAGGCACTCCTGCGGAGGTCTACAGCAAGCCCGAGACCGCTTTTACCGCTTCATTTTTCGGTCAGCCCTCCATTTTCAAGGAGTACGGCAGCTTCCACACCTTTGACAAGATCGAGGGAGCGGAAAACGCCATAGTGCGCCCCGAATTTATCAAGGTATCAAAGAAAAACGAGGTGCAGAAATACAGAAGCTCCTCCTCCGAGGGAGTTGTGGAACGGGTATCATTCAGAGGAAGCAGCATAGAGCTTTCCGTCAGGGTCAACGGCGTACTTCTTAACGCAAGACGGGGCTTTGATGAAAATGTTGTTTCCGTCGGAGAAAAGGTAGATGTGTTCATATACCGTATGTTCGTTACGGCAGGCGAAAAGACCTATCTTCTTGAAAACAAGACTATTCAGGAAGAATCGGTATTTATCTAAAACAGAAATCGGTGATAAATTTAAAAATCTTCGATTTTTAAACTCCGAGTTTTGTTTCTTCGGCTGTCGCCTCGATTTGCTTCGCAAACCACAAAACTCAAAAAGGAATGATTTAAAATATGAATTTCAATACTGCTCTGCTGCATAAGAGCTTCAGCGGAGATCCTGCAACGGGTGCAACGGTAATGCCTGTCTGTCAGACAAGCGCTTTTGCACACGAGTCGGCGGAAAAGCTGGAAGCGGTATTCAACAGCAAGGCTTACGGCTACGCTTATTCAAGGATAAGCAATCCAACGGTTGATTCCTTTGAAAAAAGGATATCCGCTCTGGAAAACGGTATCGGCGCAGTTGCCTGTTCATCGGGCATGGCGGCTGTTACAATGTCTTTGCTGAACATTCTGCAATCGGGTGATGAGATAATCGCAGGTTCGGGATTGTTCGGAGGAACTCTTGACCTGTTTAAAGACCTTGAAGCATTCGGTATAACGACAAGATTCACGGACGATGTTACTGCGGAAAGCATAGAGCCTCTTATAACGGATAAAACCAAGGCTGTATTTACTGAGCTTATCGGAAATCCCAAGCTGAACGTTGTTGATGTGAAGTCTGTTGCGGAGCTTGCACACAGCCGCGGCATACCGCTTATCGCCGACAGCACTACCGCAACGCCCTATCTTATCCATCCCTTTGAATACGGCGCAGACATTGTTGTCCACTCCTCTTCAAAGTACATAAACGGCGGCGGAAACGCAATAAGCGGCGTTGTGATCGACAGCGGCAGCTTCAAATGGGACACTTCAAGGTACCCCGGCTTTGAAGGCTATGAAAAATTCGGCAAGCTGGCTTATCTTGCAAAGCTGAGGAACGGCATATGGCGAAACACAGGCTGCTGTCTTGCGCCTGCAAATGCTTTTCTCAACTCGGTAGGACTTGAAACTCTGGGGCTGCGAATGGAGCGCATCTGTTCCAACGCTTTAAAACTTGCGGAATATCTTAAAGACGTTCCCGGAATAGAGGTCAACTATCCCGCACTTCCCGACAACCCCTATTACGGACTTGTAAAGGAGCAGTTCGGCGGAAAAGGCGGAGCGATACTGACTGTTCGGGCAGGCAGCAAGGAAAATGCCTTTAAGCTGATAAATTCTCTGCGGTACGCTTCAATTGCCACAAACATCGGCGATGTGCGGACGCTTGTTATACACCCTGCAAGCACTATTTACACCCACAGCACGCCGCAGCAGAAGGAAAGCGCCGGAGTTTACGATGATTCCATAAGGGTAAGCATAGGAATTGAAGATCCGGAGGATCTTATTGAGGATTTTGCACAGGCTGCAAAAAAATAAACGGAGGAAATTGATATGGCTGTTGATTACGCTACACTTAAAAAGGGCGGCTTTATGCGCCAGAAGCAGAAGAATAACTTTTCTCTCAGGCTGAGAGTTGTGGGAGGAAATCTGAGCGCCGTTCAGCTTGCGAAAATTGCGGAGGTTGCGGAAAAATTCGGCGACGGTCACGTTCATCTTACATCAAGACAGAGCGTGGAGATACCCTTCATCAAGCTTGACGACATTGACGAGGTAAAGGCTGCTCTTGCCGAGGGCGGCGTTGAACCGGGAGTATGCGGTCCGAGAGTGCGCACCGTTACAGCCTGTCAGGGCGAGGCTATATGTCCAAGCGGCTGTATCGACACCTACGCTCTTGCAAAGGAGCTTGACGAAAGATATTTTGCAAGGGAGCTTCCCCACAAGTTCAAGTTCGGCATCACAGGCTGTCAGAACAACTGCCTTAAAGCAGAGGAAAACGACCTTGGCATCAAGGGCGGCATAAAGGTAAAATGGAAAGAGGACGCCTGCATAAGCTGCGGAGTGTGCGAAAAGGCTTGCCGCAGCGGTGCAATTGAAATAAAGGACGGCAAAATAACCGTTGACGAGAGCAAGTGCAATTTCTGCGGAAGATGTGTCAAGTCCTGCCCCACAGAAGCCTGGGACACCGTTCACGGCTACATAGTTTCCTTCGGCGGACTTTTCGGCAACAGCATAAGCAAGGGCGAAGCGGTTATACCCTTTATTGAGGACAAGGAAAAGCTGCTTGCGATATGCGACGCTGCAATTGAGTTCTTTGCAGAGAACGCAAATCCCGGCGAAAGATTCAAGTTCACTCTTGACAGAGTGGGAAAAGATAAATTCACAGAGATGATAATGGAGGTTTACAATGGCTGATTTCAATATTGACGACAGCGTGGATATAACCGATGTGGTCTGCCCCACGACTTTTGTAAAGGCAAAGGTTGCGCTTGAAGAGCTTGACGACGGGCAGATACTTGCGGTAAGAATGAATGACGGCGAACCCGTACAGAACGTGCCGAGAAGCATTAAGGAAGAGGGTCACCAGATACTTAAACTTAACGACAACGGCGACGGAACATTCACACTTATTGTAAAAAAGGTCGGTGATTAAATGGCTGTTCGTGTAAGCGGAGAAAACTTCGGCGGCGAGGTGCTGCAGGCAAAGGGACTGGTGCTTGCGGATTTTTATTCCGACAGCTGCGTTCCCTGCAAGCGGCTCTCACCCGTCCTTGCGGAGATAGAAGAGGAGTACAGCGAAAGCGTTTTTGCAGTTAAGATAAACATCAACTTTGATACGGAGCTTGCGGAGCAGTACGGGGTAACCTCCGTTCCCACTATCGTATTCTTTAAAAACGGCGATGAAGTTTCAAGACTTGGAAGTCCAATAAAAAAAGCCGATATTGCGGCAGTAATAGAAAATCTTAAATAACAGGAGAGATCATTATGAATATCACAGTTGCAGGAGTAAAAAAAGAAGCTGCTGACGGCCTTACGGTAGCGCAGCTCATTGAGCAGGAAAATGTGGAAACACCCCAGTATGTAACGGTCACCATCAACGATGAATTCATTGAAAGCGGTGCCTTTGATTCAACTGTCATCAAGGACGGCGACAGCGTTGAATTTCTCTATTTCATGGGAGGCGGCAGATAATGGCTTTTACAAACGATCAGCTTGAACGCTACTCACGCCACATAATTCTTAAAGAAGTTGGCGCAAAGGGTCAGAAAAAGCTGCTGAATGCAAAGGTGCTTATTATCGGAGCAGGCGGTCTGGGCGCTCCTGCGGCAATGTATCTTGCGGCGGCAGGTATAGGCACCATCGGCATTGCAGACGCAGACGAAGTTGACCTCTCCAACCTCCAGCGGCAGATAATCCACGCCACAAAGGACGTTGGCAAGGCAAAGGTACAGTCCGCAAAGGAAACTATGGAGGCTATGAACCCCGATGTTAAGGTAAACACCTACCGCACCTTTGTTACAAGCGAAAATATTATGGAGCTTATTGCAGATTACGACTTCATTATTGACGGCACGGACAATTTCCCTGCAAAGTTCCTTATCAACGACGCCTGCGTTATGGCGAAAAAGCCCTTCTCACACGCCGGTATCATACGCTTCAAGGGTCAGCTTATGACCTACGTTCCCGGACAGGGACCCTGTTACCGCTGTGTATTCAAAGAACCACCCCCGAAGGACGCTGTTCCCACCTGTAAGCAGGCAGGCGTAATAGGCGCAATGGGCGGCGTAATAGGCAGCTTGCAGGCTATGGAAGCAATAAAATACATTCTCGGAGTCGGCGATCTTCTTACGGGTTATCTTCTCACATACGATGCGCTTAAAATGGAATTCCGCAAGGTAAAGCTGCCTGCGGAAACAAAAAACTGCGCAGTATGCGGCGAGCATCCCACTATTACGGAGCTTATCGATTACGAGCAGGCTGAATGTGACGGAGTACACTTATGATAAAAATATCGGAATCGGATTACATAATAATTCTAAAGCACGCCGAAAGCTGTCTGCCGGAAGAAGCCTGCGGACTTATTGCCGGAGAGATAAAGGGCGATGAAAAGCTCATACGGAAGGTCTATCTTCTCACCAACACCGACCATTCCAACGAGCATTTTTCCCTTGACCCGAAAGAACAGCTTGCGGCGGTAAAGGATATGAGGGCGGAGGGACTTGTGCCTCTCGGAAACTGGCATTCACACCCCGAATCCCCCTCAAGGCCTTCGGAAGAGGATAAGCGGCTGGCTTTCGACAGCAAGGCAAGCTACCTTATTCTTTCTCTTATGGACAGGAACTCTCCCGTTCTCAACTCCTTTAAAATAAGCGGCGATACTGCGGAAAATGAGGGGCTTGTTATAGAAAAAACGGAAAAGGAATAATAAAATGTACGATACCATAATCATCGGAAGCGGTCCTGCAGGACTTTCTGCCGCAGTCTACGCAAAACGTGCGGAGCTTGATTTTATCCTTATCGAAAAGGAATACGGCGGCACGGGACAGATAGCCGAAAGCGAGCGTGTGGACAATTATCTCGGACTTTACGGCGAAAACGGCTTTGACCTCGGCGAAAGGTTCAGATCCCACGCCGAAGCTCTTGGAACGGAGTTTTACGAGGGTGAGGTTTCGGAAATTTCTGCGGAAAACAGCGGTTATAAGGTAACTCTTGCAGACGGAACGGCTTTTGAAACAAAAACCATAGTTTACGCCGCAGGAGCCTCCCACCGCAGGCTTGATATAAAGGGCGAAGCGGAGTTTTCCGGCAAAGGCGTGTCCTACTGCGCAGTATGCGACGGAGCTTTCTGCAAGGGCAAGACCGCTGCGGTCATAGGCGGCGGAGATACGGCTCTCGGGGACGCTTTATATCTTTCCAAAGCTGCCGAAAAGGTATATCTTATCCACCGCAGAGATACTTTCCGTGCAAACAGGCTGCTTCAGAAGCAGGTGTCGGAGGTAAGCAATATTGAAATTATCCTTAACGCCGTTCCCCTTGAAATAACGGGAGAAAAACGTGTGGAAGCCCTGCGGATAAGCCGTAACGGACAGGAAGAAGCTCTTCCCGTTCACAGCGTTTTTGCGGCAGTCGGCACTATACCAAATAGCGGAGCATTAAAGGGCATTGCCGAGCTTGATGCAAACGGGTATATTATTGCAGGAGAGGACTGCGTTACCTCCGCAAAGGGCATTTTCGCCGCAGGAGATGTGCGGACAAAGGCTCTTCGGCAGGTAATAACTGCAGCTGCGGACGGTGCAAACAGTATTTCTTCCGTTCAGAAGTATCTGACGGAGAACAGGCGGTAAAAGTTTGAAATTCAAACTTCGAGTTTTGTTTCTTCGGCTGCCGCCTCGATTTCCTTACGGAAACCACAAAACTCAAAAAAAGGAATTAATTATGAAAACAGAACGACTTAAAACTGATATACTTATTATCGGCGGCGGAACGGCAGGCTGTTATGCGGCTCTTACCCTTGCGGAAAATTCAGATGCAAGGGTGCTTATCTGCGAAAAGGCGAACATTAAGCGAAGCGGCTGTCTTGCCGCAGGTGTGAACGCCCTCAACGCCTACATCACCGAGGGCAGAACGCCGAAGGACTATGTTGACTATGCAAGAAAGGACGCCGACGGCATTGTGCGCGACGACCTGCTTTACACTATGTCTGAACGCCTTAACAAGGTAACCGAGCGGCTTGAACAGCTTGGACTTGTTATCCTTAAAGATGAAAACGGAAAATACGTTGCCAGAGGAAACCGCAACATAAAAATAAACGGCGAAAACATCAAGCCTATCCTTGCGGATGCAGTAAGCAAGCTGCCGAATGTTACGGTGCTGAACCGTGTTAACATCACCGACTTTTCCGTTTATGACAACAAAATAAACGGTGCTTTCGGTATAGGCATAGAAAACGATACTTTTTACGTTATAGAAGCAAATGCGGTAATTATCGCAACGGGCGGTGCGGCAGGTCTGTACAAGCCAAACAACCCGGGCTTTTCACGGCATAAGATGTGGTATCCCCCCTTCAACACCGGTGCAGGCTATGCAATGGGTATAAAGCACGGTGCAGAAATGACCACCTTTGAAATGCGTTTCATCGCTCTGCGCTGCAAGGACACCATCGCTCCAACGGGTACTCTTGCACAGGGCGCAGGCGCAAAGCAGATAAATTCTCTCGGCGAGATCTACGAAACCAAGTACGGTCTTACCACCTCCGAAAGAGTTTACGGAACCGTTATGGAAAACATCGAGGGCAGAGGTCCCTGTTACCTTAAAACCGAAGGCATCTCCCCCGAAAAGGAGGAATCCCTGCTTAAAGCATATCTTAACATGGCTCCCTCACAGACCATACGCTGGATAGAAAGCGGCAAAAAGCCCTCGGAACAGAACGTTGAAATAGAGGGCACAGAGCCTTACATAGTGGGCGGACACACAGCAAGCGGCTACTGGGTGGACACAAAAAGAGCAACCACCATAAAGGGTCTGTTTGCGGCAGGTGACGTTGCAGGGGGCTGCCCTCAGAAGTATGTTACGGGCGCACTTGCCGAGGGCGAGATAGCGGCGCTTTCCGCAGCGGAATATATTGCGGAAAACAGCGGCGCTCCCATTGAAGAAAGGGAGATAAACGCCCACGCTGCTGAGATAGAACGCTTTACGGGAGAAAACCGCTCCCGTTTTACTGCCGAACAGCTTGAAGAAGCTATGCAGACAGTTATGGATTCCTATGCAGGCGGCATAAAGACAAACTACCGCTTCAACGAAAAGCAGCTTGAACTTGCCGATGAACAGATACGCCGCATTGAAGCACTTTCTGACGGACTTCACGCCGACGATTTTCAGGAGCTTATGTATATTTACGAGCTGCGTGAACGTCTGACGGTGTGCCGAAGCGTTATCGCACATCTTAAAGCACGGCAGGAAACACGCTGGCACAGCTTTGCGGAAAACCTTGACTACCCCGAAAAGGACGATAAAAACTGGAGAAAATATGTTAATTCACGCCTTGAAAACGGTGAGATAAGGATCATTTTAAGAGAGCTTACAGAGGAGGGGCAGAAGGTCTATGAGCATTGCGATTGACAGAGAAAAATGCGTCGGCTGCGGCAGATGCCGTGAAGTCTGTCCCGGAACTCTTATCAAGATCGACGAAACGGGCAAGGCGTATATAAAATATCCCAAGGACTGCTGGGGCTGCACCTCCTGCGTAAAGGAATGCCCCGTGAACGCCGTTAAATTTTACCTCGGCGCAGACATCGGTGGCACGGGAAGTATGGTACACACCGAAAAAAGCAAGGGTCTGCTCCGCTGGGTAATAGAACGCCCCGACGGAACGGTCACAAACATCGATATTGACCCCAAAGAATCCAACAAATATTAGGAGGGAAGCAGCGTGAACGAATTTTCACACCTTGACGAGCTTGAAGCGGAGGCGATATACATCATAAGAGAGGTCGCAGCCGAATGTGAAAAGCCCGTAATGCTTTATTCTATCGGAAAGGACAGCTCGGTAATGCTTCATCTTGCAATGAAAGCCTTTTACCCCGAAAAGCCGCCCTTCCCGTTCCTTCATGTTAACACTACATGGAAGTTTAAAGAGATGATAGAGTTCCGTGACAAAACAGCGCAGAAGCTGGGCATAGAAATGCTTGAATATATCAACGAGGACGGCGTAAAACAGGGCATTAACCCCTTCGACCACGGTGCAGCCTACACGGACATTATGAAAACACAGGCACTCAAGCAGGCACTCAACAAATACGGCTTCACCGCAGCTTTCGGCGGCGGCAGAAGAGATGAGGAAAAATCCAGAGCCAAGGAAAGAATATTCTCTTTCAGAAATTCCGCCCACGCTTGGGACCCCAAGAACCAGCGTCCCGAAATGTGGAAGCTGTACAACACCAAAATAAACAAGGGCGAAAGCATAAGAGTTTTCCCTATTTCCAACTGGACGGAAAAGGACATCTGGCAGTACATAAAGCGTGAAAACATTGATATTGTGCCCCTTTATTTTGCCAAGGAGCGCCCCGTTGTGGAGCGTGACGGAAACATTATAATGGTGGACGACGACCGTTTTCCCTTGAAAGAGGGCGAAGTGCCGCAGATGAAGTCGGTGCGTTTCAGAACTCTGGGCTGCTATCCTCTTACGGGCGGAATAGAATCCACGGCTAACACTCTTGATGAGATAATCGCAGAAACATTAAGCTCCGTTTCCTCCGAAAGAACTTCGAGAGTTATTGACAATGAAGCGGCAGGAAGTATGGAGCGCCGCAAGAGAGAGGGGTATTTCTGATAATGAAAGGCTTGCTTAAATTTATAACCTGCGGAAGCGTGGACGACGGCAAATCAACGCTTATCGGACATATTTTATACGATTCCAAGCTGCTTTACGCCGACCAGGAAAAGGCACTTGAGCTTGACAGCAAGGTGGGCAGCAGAAGCGGAAAGATAGACTACTCCCTTCTTCTTGACGGTCTTATGGCAGAGCGTGAACAGGGCATCACCATAGATGTTGCGTACAGATACTTTACAACGGACAACCGCAGCTTTATCGTTGCGGACACTCCCGGTCATGAGGAATACACACGAAATATGGCGGTCGGCGCTTCCTTTGCCGACCTTGCGGTAATACTTGTGGACGCTTCACAGGGCGTACTTGTGCAGACAAGAAGACACGCAAGGATATGCCGTCTTATGGGCATAAGATACTTTGTTTTTGCCGTAAACAAAATGGATCTTGTAGGCTACAGCGAGGAACGCTTCAAGGAGATATGCACACAGATAGAAGCACTTGAAAAGGAGCTTTCCCTTAACAACGTGCAGATAATCCCCCTTTCCGCAACGGAAGGCGACAACGTTACCCAAAAGTCGGATAACATAAAATGGTACAGCGGAGTTCCCCTCCTTGAATACCTTGAAACGGTGGACATTGCTTCGGACGACAGCGAAAAGGGTTTTTATATGCCCGTCCAGAGGGTATGCCGCCCCGACCGCACATTCAGAGGCTTTCAGGGACAGATCGAAGCAGGCAGCATAAGCGTGGGCGATGAGATAGTTGCCCTGCCCAGCAACGAAAGAGCGGCTGTAAAGGGTATACTTATGACCGACAAGAGCGTGGATACCGCTTACAAGGGACAGCCTGTAACTATTTCCCTTGACAAGGAAGTGGACGTTTCAAGAGGCTGTGTCCTTGCAAAGGGTGCAGAGGTGGCGGTCTACAAGAAGATAAAGGCGTCCGTTCTGTGGATGGACGACGAGGAGCTTACTCCCGGCAAGGATTATCTTGTAAAGCTGGGAACAAAGACTATCCCGGGCGTTGTTACTGATATAGAATATGCCGTTGACGTAAACACAGGGGAGCATATCAAGGCGGAGAACCTTTCCAAGAACGGAATTGCCGTTTGCAGCATACTTTTTGCCGAGGCAATACCTGCCGACCTGTTTTCCAACCACAAGACACTGGGCGAGTTTATCCTTATCGACCGTGTAACGAATATGACTTCTGCCTGCGGCGTTGTTGAAGAGGTAAGCGAAAAGGGCGGCTCCGGCACGGAAAAGGCTTCCTTCCAAAAGGACGGACTTACCGCAAGAGGTGACATTTTCGAGGAATTCTACTATGACACAAGCAGCCTTAATGTTCTGAAATACCAGCCTGTCAAGACGGCGTACACCGTTGGCGACGAGATACCCACCGAGGGCGAAAGCTACAAATACCCCGACAGCTTTGACATCATCGTTTTGCGTGACGGAGTTTCCGTTAAGGTTCGTGACAGAAGGATAGAGGATATTATCCCCACGGAGAAATACACCTACGGCGGCGTTCCCCTGCTGAACGGACGAGGCTTTGAAATAAAGGCTTCCTCTGACGGTGAGGTGCAGGAATTCCTCAAGGAATACGCCGAAGCACCCGAAAGCGGACGTTCTGCATTCTTTGAAAAATGGGTGCGTTTCGATACCTACAGAAAGGTAATTATCCGGTCGGATAAGTAATTGCATTTTATACTAATAACCAATTGTTCTATGGATAAAGACGGCGGATAGAATACGTCCAGTCAAGGAAAGCGACCGCAGGCAGGCTGCCGCCTGTCAAGGGAGCTTGACGCAAAATGGGCGTATTATAGACGTCGGATTTGTCCATAGGTTAATTGGTTATTAGTATTAATAAAGGCGAAGCAGGTAATGTATCTGCTCCGCCTTTTTTACGCTATTGATTTTTACATAAAAAAGCAATATAATACAATTATCAACATTATTTTGGTTTGCGAAGGAGAGTTAGCTGTGAGTATTGCCACATCCGAATTGCTGCATCATCTTATTGACAGCAAGGATATAATAAAATTTATTGACGAGTATCAGTCTGAGTTTTTGAATGTGACCTGTTCCGAATTTCTGCAGAATTATATCGAGCAAAAGCACCTGAGCATATCGTCTGTGTGCAGAAATTCGGGGCAGGGTGATTATGTTTATAAGGTCATAAGCGGACAGCGGAAGCCCAGCCGTGATGTTATTGCGGCAATAGCTGTGGGAATGGGGATAACCCTGGACGAAACACAGCTGTTGCTGAGAATATCAAAGTTTGCAGTCCTTGACCCCCGTGACAAGCGTGATTCCATCATTATTTACGGGATAAAGGAGCATAAAAGCATAATAGAGCTGAACGAGCTTCTTTATGATATGAATGCAGAGACCTTATAACCTTCGGAGGAGAAAAGCGTGACGGAAAAAGAGAAATATATCCTTTCAACGTATCAGAGCGACAGCGTTATACGGGAAACCGCCGAGGTCACGGTAGAAGCTGTCATATGCAGCCTTGATGGAAAAAAGTATATCAGGAAAACCTATCATTCCGACAAGCGCAGGGTATTCAACATCCTTGCAGGGATAAAAAATGTGCATATACCAAAGATATATGAGGTCATTTTCGGCGAAGATACGGTGATAATTGAGCAGTATATCGAAGGAAAAACAATGGAACAGCTTATTTCCGAAGGGAAGATGTTTGATAAAAAGCAGATAAAAGCCGTTTTTGACAGCCTGACAGATGCCGTTGATACGCTTCATAAGAACGGTCTTGTTCACCGTGATATAAAGCCGTCAAATATGATAATTTCGGACAACGGCGGAGCTGTGCTTATTGATTACAGCATTGCAAGACCCTATTCGGACAAGCGCAGCGCCGATACGGAGCTGTTCGGTACCGTAGGATATGCCGCACCCGAACAATTCGGCTTTTCACAGAGCGACTTCCGCACGGATATTTATGCCTTGGGCGTTACAATGAAGGAAATAACAAACAGGCATAATTCCTCCGAAAGAATGCGAAACGCAATATCACGCTGTACGGAGTTTGACCCGTCAAGGCGGTTTCAGAGCATTGCCGAGCTGCGCAGCTATCTTGATAAGGGCAGAAAGCAATGGATAGTAATAGCTGCTGCAGGTCTTACAGCGGCGCTGGCAGGTGCGGCTTTGTGCTTTAGTCTTTATCCTGCCGGGACGGAAGATACATTGACCGCAGATGTTGGAACAAACAGCCTTACGCAGCAAATTTTGGTGAGCGAAAGGGAAACGGCTGTTGCGGAAGAAATACAAAGCGAAGCTGTTATTTCTTCCGAAAGCGAACAGGCTGTTCAGACAAGCGAAACGGAAGCAGCGGTGTCGGAAACGGAAGAGACCGCCGATACCGTGTCATATGAATTGTATTACAGCGAAATTGTGTCTGTACCGTATTACGAAGAGGGCGTTTTGTGCATAAGAATGTGGTACGACGGAGCATATGAAGCGGAAATCCCCCTTGGTGAGGATATTCCGCCTGTAAAAATAGCCGCCGAAAAAAGCGGAAGCAGCTGTACGGTCACGGTAAACGGCGAAGAATTTTCCTTTGAAGATACTTTTGTTCCGGGAGCATACAGCTATCAGGACAGCAGCAAGGTGGCAGAGCTGGTTTTTTATGATATGAACGGCGACGGAATTCTTGATATACTTCCTTTTATAAGTGATGCTCTGATAGTGGAATATTCCGACGGGCAGGCTCTGCGTGAAAATTATACATCCGCATGGTGCATATACAGCGATGAGCAGGGAAACTACAAATTAGCCGAAGGAGAAATGAATGCTTATCCCGAGCATTTTTCCATATATGAATCGTCACCGGGAATTTTATGGTCTGACTTTCCCACATACTATAAGCTCGAGAACGGCAGTATGATATTGCATTATTGAGTAAATTTGGACTTTTTGTCCAAGACATTTCCTTTTTTGTGCGTTATAATAATTGAGAAGCAAAATATTACCTGCGGATCTCTTTGCAGTTTGTCCTTCCTGCAAGATAGTCAAGGCTTACACCGAAAAAATCGGCGATATTAATGGATTCGATAGGTGATATTACGGTACAAGATTATTATGCTCAAGGGAAATTACTATGAAAAAATTGTTATCAACGGTTTTATGTGCGACTTTGCTTATGTTGATGAGCGGATGTTCAAAAGAGGGAAAAACAGGAGTATTTGATAATGCTGCGCAAAATACAGCTGTAGGTAATAATGACGGAAGTGCATCGGGAAACACAGTTCAGCCGGTCAAAAACATTGCAGTCAGAAGAGTATCTCTTGACAAGTATATATCTGAGTATAATTCTGAATTAAGAAGCTCGGTAACTACATCAATTAATACAAAAGTGTCCGATTCCGATTATATTGGTTGTGCAAAAACATTGATAAATAAAGCCTTGAAGAATCCTTCCACAGCAGTATATAACTCTGAGCAGGTATATGAAAAGGATGATTACGGCAGAGCGATCGTGCTGCTTGATGTTTCCGCTCAGAATAGTTTTGGCGGCTGGGTGCGTTCATCATATTATGTATGTATTCAAAGCGTTGAATCGGACGGCACGTTTTATTACAACTCGGCTCTTCCATATATTGAGGAGGACACATCATATCAATTTGATTATTTCAAAGAAATAAATAGCTTTGATGAAGACCCTGCAGATAAAGAACTCAAAGATCTGATAATTGATCCAGATAAAGTTGTTCAGGAAGGAACATTCAGCATTTCTCCGGAGCAGGAATTGAAATGCTATAAAATCTCATTTTCTTCCTTAACACAAATTATTTATGTGGATACAGAAACCGAAGAAATCGTTTCTTTAGAGTTTATCACAAACAATTCGTTATCCTCCGATAAGGCTGATGAAGAAACAATACTCAGTACAGCCGCAGCTGTGTTAGCGGACACAGGCAAAAATACAACAAAGGAAAATATATCAAATGTTCTTAATTTAAACAGTATATCCGAGGCGGATATGTCTGAATATTACGCAGATGAAGTGGTATATGACCGTGGTTATTCGGAATACGGAATTATATTTGCGGTAACATTAGTTGATGAAAACAGCTATAGTTCCGGTTTATACTGGACACCGAATAATGGTGAAAAATACTTTGAAGCCTTAGGCGACAGATTTTTTGAAATTGGTGATTATGATAATGCAATAGATTTTTATAATCAGGGCGAAGTAGGCGGCGATAAGATACCTGCCGCATATTACAATAAAGCGGAGCAATGCCTGCAGAATAATGATTTTGAAAACGCCGGACTGTATTTTGATTTTGCAGGAAACTACAAAGATGCTTCGGTCAGAGTTTTTGAAGTGTATTATAAAGCAGGTGAAAAATATCTGTCCGATATGGATTATTCGGCTGCGGCACAGTATTTTGATCTTGCGGGAGATTACTCCGATGCAAAGGAAAAATACAAGGAATGCTGCTTTAAACAGGGCGAGCTTTATGCAAATGACAAGCAGTATCTTGATTCAATAACCTGCTTTGCAAATGCCGGTGATTACAGCAATGCCGAAAGCAGATATAAAGAAGCAAGCTATGAATACGCCGAACAGCAGCTTTTGCTTGGAAACATCGGAGATGCAGAAAAATACTTCAAGCAGGCAGGGGATCACAAAGACGCTTCAACACGCATGGAAAGCTACTATTACGACCAAGGCTGCGAATATCTTAACAGCAAGCAGTATCTTAAAGCGATCGATTCTTTTGCTCATGATCTCAGCTATTCGGACGCAAAAGAAAAGTATAAGGAAGTCAACTATCTTTACGGAGAAGAACTGCTGAACAGCGGAAATACTGCAAGTGCCGCAGATTACTTTTACAACGCAGGAGATTACAAGGACGCTTCAACAAGAGTGCAGCGTTACTACTATGAAAATGCGGAAAAGCACCTTAATAACAAGAATTATCTTACTGCTGCCGATGAATATTCCCGTGCAGGTACATATTCGGATTCGGGCACAAAGATACTGGAGTGTTATTACCGATACGGTGTTCAGCAGATGAATCTGAACTATATTTCCGATGCAATAACCTATCTGTCCAAATGCCGCGGTTATAAGGACACGGATGAAATACTGCTTTCATACTATTATTCGGACGCTTCAAAGGCAGTAAACAAGCTGTTGAATACATTTCCGCAGAATTCTTTTGAAAAAGATGTTGATGACGCATATGCAAGCGCAAGAGCAAAGCTGGTGTTGTGCGAGGGGTACAAGGACAGCAAAACCTTATTAAAAATAGTTGATAAGCTGTACTATGTATGGGATGAAATGCCTTCGGCAACAAACTGGAGAGCTTCGCTTGGCGGTATGACGGCAAGCTATTCAGGAAATACCTTGTATATAAGCAAGGAAAAGTTTATATCGGGCGGTGGCTGTAAATTATCCCTTTCCCACAATGTTTCAGAAAATACTTTTGAAGCCGATATAACTGATCTGTTCAATGACTCTGCCCGTGAATCTGATGTAAAAAGAGTAATATCGGGACTTCTTGTTCTTTTTACGGGTATAGAAGATACATCTGACTTTGATGCGTCTTTTGCTGACAAGAGCAACTGGAATATTTCCGGTAAAACAGAATCATTTTCTATGAAATACGGCGGTTATAATATTTCGGTAAAGACAAAGTCTGTGAAAGATCATTATATTGATTGCCATATTTCCGTAAGTAAATAGTTTTGAGAAATGGAGTTGAGATTTTATGTTTTGTTCAAAATGTGGAAAACAGTTGGAGGAAACTGCCGTGTTTTGCAGTGGCTGCGGAAATAAAGTAGGCTCGTCTGTCCAGCTGCCGCAGGAAGAAAATAAAGAGGTAGTGCTTAAAGAAGGCGTATGCAACAGAATAAAGAGCAAGCTGTTCGTCGAAAACGGTCACGGGCTTCTTACCAACAAAAGATTTATTTATTCAAAGCATAGTCTGGCAAAAATGGCGGTCATGGGTGTGCTTGTGAATCTGACAAAAGGCTCTTATGATTTTGAAATTGCCGTTGAAGATATTTCCTGTATCAAAGAAGGGCGTCAGGGAATAAGCAAGACCATTATCATATGCAAAAGGAACGGAGAGGAATTCAATTTTTATTTCAACGACATATTAAAATGGGAGATAGAATTCCGAAACCTTATCGAAAAATCTTAATACACAGCCCTTGCAAATAATAACTATCCGTGGTATAATTACTAAGCTATTATTTTTTCGGAGGTTTAATACTATGGTAGTTATTGAAATGGAAAACGGCAAAAAAATGAAGATCGAGCTTTATCCCGAAACTGCTCCCATTACCGTTGCAAACTTTGAAAAGCTGGTAAAAGAGGGCTTTTATGACGGTCTGACCTTCCACAGAGTTATCCCCGGCTTTATGATACAGGGCGGCGACCCCGAGGGCACAGGCATGGGCGGTTCCAAGGAAAAGATCAAGGGCGAATTTGCTTCCAACGGCGTAAAGAACGACCTCAAGCACACAAGAGGCGTTATCTCCATGGCACGTTCCATGATGAAGGACAGCGCAAGCTCCCAGTTCTTTATCATGCACGCCGACGCTCCACACCTTGACGGTGAATATGCTGCTTTCGGCAAGGTAGTCGAGGGCATCGAGGTGGTTGACGAGATCGCTTCCGTTCCCACAGATTTCCGTGACAAGCCCGAAACGGCTCAGATAATGAAAAAGGTCTACATCGAAGAATAATTTTATCCCGTAACGCAAAACAGTCTGCGCTTGGCTCTTCAAGCACAGACTGTTTTTTTATTTTCTGTTCATTCTCCTGTATTCACTTGGGGTACAGCCGACTATTTTCTTGAACTGCCTGTTGAAATTGGACAGATTTCTGAAACCACATTCAAAGGCGGTCTGTGCAGAGGTCATATCCGTGTTCGTAAGAACGGCGCAGGCGTTTTTTATCCGCACTTGATCAATATATTCCGCCGCACCTACTCCTGCCGCCGCCTTAAAGCGGTTCATAAAGTAGCTTTTGCTCAGATGCACCGTTTCCGCAAGCTGCTCCACGGTTATATTTTCACGGAAATTCACGTTTATATATTCCACCGCAGGACGTATCAGCTCGCTTTTGCTGTTTTCGTTCTTCTCAGCACGGTAAATGTCACCGCTGTTTTCAAGGAGCCAGAAAAGCCGCAGAAGCTCGCTTTTTAGCAGCATATCAAGCTGTGGTGTATTGCCCTTTGCACAGGAAAAAATATTCTCCGCCGTGGTTTTCAGTTCGCCGTAATAGCTGTGGCTCTTTGTTATCCTTACGTTAACGCCTGCGGAGCCGATAACAAGAGGGCGCACACATTCTGCGGCGCAGCGGTCGTTATCGTTTACCCCAAGCATATCGGCGCTGAAAACTATTGTATCGTAAAGCTGACTGCTGCTGCCGTGGGGACTTATGGAATGGAGCATATTCGGCGGAATAACGATTATGTCGCCCTGCTCGGAAATAAACCTGTCGTCGCCGCAGATAAACTCTGCCTGTCCCTGCAGAATATAGTTTATTTCAAATTCGCCGTGCCAGTGCATTGGAACGCCCGTAAAAAAGTCGGGTATACAGCATTTGTAGTAGCTGTAAGGCACAAGACGGGAGCTGTGCCGCCTTTTTTCTTCGGAAATGCTTTTATTGCTCATATTTACCTCAAAAAAGTATTATAGTATCATAATATCATATTATTTTGGTGGATTTCCACCTTCTTATGCAGTATTATATCATACAGAAGAACTTATCACAAGGCTTTTTAAGAAAAATCGGAAAGGAATTTTTACATATGAGCAACTGTGTATCATGGCTTGACAACGCCGTTTTTTACGAGATCTATCCCCAGTCCTTCAATGACACCAACGCCGACGGTATAGGCGACATCAACGGCATAACCGAAAAGCTGGACTATATAAAAGAGCTTGGCTGCAATGCAATATGGATAAACCCCTGCTTTAAGTCGCCCTTCGGTGACGCAGGCTACGATGTTGAGGATTATTATACCGTTGCACCGAGATACGGCACTAACGAGGATCTTGCCAACCTTTTCAAGAAAGCTCACAAGCGTGATATGCACGTTATCCTTGACCTTGTTCCGGGACATACATCTGTGAACCACGAATGGTTCAGACAGTCCATGAAATCGGAGCGGAACGAATTTACCGACCGCTACGTCTGGACGGACAGCATCTGGGAGGAACCTCAAGGCATGGGCTGCATAAGGGGCATTTCCGAACGTGACGGCTCCTGCGCAGTTAACTTCTTCTCCCACCAGCCTGCGCTGAACTACGGCTTCTACAAGCCCGATCCCGACAAGAAATGGCAGCAGCCTATGGACGCACCCGGACCTATGGCAACCCGTGAGGCAATGAAGGACGTTATGCGCTTCTGGCTTGGTATGGGCTGCGACGGCTTCCGTGTGGATATGGCAGGCTCCCTTGTTAAGCATGACGAGGACAGCAAGGGAACCATTGCTCTTTGGCAGGACGTAAGAAAATTCCTTGATGCCGAGTTTCCGAATGCGGCAATGGTCTCCGAGTGGGGCGAGCCGGACAAATCCCTTATCGGCGGCTTCCATATGGATTTTCTTCTCCACTTCGGACCTTCGCACTACAACGACCTGTTCCGCTGTGACGAGCCTTATTTCTCCAAACGGGGCAAGGGAAGCGCAAAGGAATTTATTGCGGCGTATAAGGCAAATTACGCCAAGACAGACGGCAAGGGTCTTATCTGCATACCCTCGGGCAACCACGATATGGGCAGACTTTCCGTGTGCCTTGACACGGACGAAATGAAGGTGGCTTTTGCGTTCCTTCTTTCGATGCCCGGCGCACCTTTTATCTACTACGGCGATGAAATAGGTATGCGCTATGTTGAAGGTCTTGCCTCCGTTGAGGGCGGCTACGGAAGAACAGGCTCACGTTCCCCTATGCAGTGGGATAAGAGCGTTAACGCAGGCTTCTCCACCGCTCCCAAGGACAAGCTGTATATCAAGCAGGACGAAAGTCCCGACCGTCCCGACGCAGAAAGCCAGTCTGCGGACGAAAGCTCCCTCAGAAGCGAGATAAAGCGGCTCATTGCGTTAAGAATGAGCAAGCCTGCTTTGCAGAGCAAGGGAAGGATAGAGTTTGTTTCAGACGGCTATCCGCTTGTTTATAAGAGAACGGCAGGGGAGCAGACCGTCACCGCTGTTATCAATCCCTCTGCAGAAAAAGCTGTTGTTAACGGCATCGGCGGCAAAATCATCTACACAACGGGCGGAAATGCGGAAATAAAGGACGGAACTCTTTACGCAGACGGCTGCACCGCTGTATTTGTTGAATAAAATCGCTTACAAACAAAGCTGATATAACGTTTTTTGCACGTTATGTCAGCTTTGTTTGTATTTGCCTGATATATTCCCTTATTTTTCTGCGTTGTTAACAAAAAAGTAATTGACAGCGGCGCTTTTTTATGATAAATTTATATTAATAAGGTGTGGAAACGATTACTTACAATTTATGGTGCTATACTAAATAACTTGAAAGGCGGAATTTTCTATGGCAGATAAGGCTTACGGCGTTCATATGGGCGCTGCAAAGTGCGCCGTTGACATCGGCGACGGCTCCGAAAGAGGAGAATATGTTAATCAGGACTATATCATCAACAAGCTGGGCAGACCCCACCGTGCGGTTTCCCTTATGTACTGCTACTACCCTCTGGACAAGGAATTCCCCGGCAGGATCTCCGAGGTAATGAAGGATGCAGACATTTCCTTCCAGTGGGATTACCCCTACGATGACTACTTCACCTATAAGGGCGGTCTTGAAGGCAATACCGAGGGCGAACCCTTCACCTGCATGAGAGATGTGCGCCGCCACGGTCAGGACGTTAACCTTACTCTTACCGTTGACCCCAACGTTTCCGATGAACAGCTTATCGCCATTGCAAAGGATCTCCGTCCTTTCGGCAGAATGTTCCTCAGAATAAACCACGAAGCAACAGGCAACTGGTTCTCCTTCACAAAAAGAGCAACCTATCAGCAGGTCGCTGACTTCTTCGTTCACTTCTCCGATATTATCCACGAATATGCGCCCAACGTTAAGACAGTAATGTGCATCGGCGGTATCGAACACCCCGAAAAGGGCGAAGAAATGGAAATGGAAAAGGAGTTTGCACAGTGCGTACCTGCGGCAGATGTATGGTCTGTTGACAAGTATATGGCTCTCCACTGGGGCTGGCCCTTTGACGTTGCCGAGCCGGGCGGAACATCACATTCCAGAAGCAAGGTGGAGGACACCTACAAGCTCACAAAGCTCAGCTATGAGCGTTACAAGTTCCTTAACGGCGGCAAGGGCAAGCCTATGACAATGGCTGAATTCAACGCCGACGGCGACGTTACGGGACCTTACGATCAGGCGCAGATGGTAAAGGACTTCTGCAGGATACTTGTTGACGAGAAAGCAGAGTGGTTCAGCGGCTTTACAATGTACCAGTTCAGAGACAGAGGACGTCTGGGACTTGAAATAGAAGACCCCAACAACCCCGAAGTGGGTATCGAACAGCCTCTTCTTAAAACATATAAGGAGATAATCCACAGCGAATGGTTCTCCCCCGAAATGAAGCAGACGGAAGAGCTTTCTCTCCCCGTAAAGCTCCGCTGGGGCGGCTCCGAGGACGCTGAGGGTATTGCGATACCTCTCCATTTTGACAGCGACCCTCATTTCTGTGAAGCCGTTTTCGATGAAGATGACGATGGAAACTATATGATGGAAATAAACGGAAAGTGGTTCTATAAGGCACCCGGTACAAAGACTGTTGACCTTATGGGCGCGTTCTTTGAAAAGCCTCTTGACGGCGCTGCGGATATGACGCTTAAGCTGTTTGCACCTCCCGCAAGCGGAGAAAACGACAGCACACAGGGCAGCGATTGGGATGTAAACTACTACTATACCGTAAATAAGCTGCCGAAGATACGCATACTCTGCGGACCTGTAGAGAAGTAAAAAACACAAATCGGCAGACCCACAGCGAAGCGATAACGGGATCCTGAAGAGACCATTCTCTTTTTGGATCCCGTTATCGCTTTTATGTTTGAGCCGTTAGCTTGTATGTGACTTTTCCCGTGATGCCGCTTTCTTTATCCAAACGCCCCTTGCATAGAATATCACCGACAGGAGCGTTCCCATAAACCAGCTTATAGGCCAGCCTGTCCATATGCCCGTGGTGCCCCATATTCCCGAAAATGCAAATGCCAATATGACCCTTAAAATAAGGTCGGTAAAGGTCGTTGCCAGAAAATACCGCATACTTTCGCTGCCCCTTAGCACTCCGTCACATACGAGCTTTACGCTGACCACAAGGTAAAACGGCGAAACTATCCGCAGGAAATTCAGTCCCGTTTCCATTGCAAGCTCGGTGCTGTTTTCGTTCATAAAAAGGGACAAAAGCTGTCTGCCAAAGGCAAAATATGCAATAAAGAACACGCCTGCCGTGCAAAGGACAACGGTAAGTCCTGCCTTGAAAGCGGTCTTTACACGCTCCGTTTTTCCTGCGCCGAGATTTTGCGCAGTAAAGCCGGAAATGCCGTTGCCGAAGGTGTTTAAGCCTGTTATGGCAAAGGTGTTCAGCTTTATTGCTGCCGAATAGCCTGCAATTACCGAAGAACCAAAGCCGTTCACTATGTACTGCACGAACATATTGCCTATGGAAACGAAGCTCTGCTGCAAAATGCTTGGTATTGCGACCACAGTTATTTCTTTAAGTGCCTTAACGCTGAAAAAATCGGCTTTTTCCTCGGGCTGCATGGTTTTCATTCTTTTGAAAATGACCACTGCCAATAGTATGCAGGAAACTCCCTGTGCGATAAATGTCGCCCACGCCGCGCCTGCAACGCCCCACTTGAAGCATATTACAAAAACTGCGTCAAGCGCAATGTTCCCCAAGGACGAGCCGATAAGGAACAGAAGTGGGGTTTTGCTGTCCCCAAGGCTGTTGAAAATGCCCGTTATAATGTTGTAGAGGGACAGAAAAATAAATCCGCCCGTGTAAATTTTAAGGTAAAGGTCGCCGTCCTCAAAAATGTCCTCGGGGGTATTGACAAGCTCCATAAGCTGAGAGCTGAACAGAACGCCTATGACCGTCAGAAGGGCGGACAGGATAAGTCCTGCAATAAGTGATGTGGTTATGCAGGACTTGGTTTCCTTCATATTTCCCGAACCGAAGCGGCGGCTTATTACCACAGAACAGCCTACCTGACAGCCTATTGCCACCGCCATAAAGATCATTGTGATAGGGTAGCTTGCACCAACTGCCGCAAGTGCGCTTTCTCCTGCGAACTTGCCTGCGATAACGCTGTCGGTGATGCTGTAAAGCTGCTGGAACACCACGCTTACGAAAAGTGGAATGGTGAAATATATCAGCACCGATTTAGGGTCGCCCACCGTCAGATCCTTGTTTTTCATTTGAAATTATCCTTTCAATGTTTCACTTTTGAAGAATAAGTATACTTCTTTTAAGTTTTATTGTAAAGCATAGATTTGTGAAAAACAATAACTGATTTTTTAAAAATTTTCTTTTCTGCGCTGCTTACGAAGTGCCGCTCTTTTTTCCGCAGCCTCCCATTCCGCACGTTCTTCGTCCGTTTCAAGCAGCAGCCTGGGTACTTCCGTAGGGTGTTCGTTTTCGTCAATGGCTACCATAATAACGTAAGCGGTGTTGATAAGCGTTCTTGAAGAATCCAGATGCTCAACGTAGGTCTTTACGCAGACCTCCATCGAAGTCCTGCCCACATAGGTCATCTTGCCGCAGATGAGAAGCGTGTCATTGGGGTAAGCAGGAGCCTGAAAGGTCAGCGTGTCCACAACTGCAGTGGTAACGTTCCGCCCCGAATGGCGCCTTGCCACAACTGCCGCCACAACATCTATCCATTCCATAAGCTGACCGCCGAAAAGACGGTTATAGCCGTTTATATTAGCCTGCGTAAGTATCTGCACCTGTTCTGCACAGGAATCCTTTACTGTTTTAGTCATTTTTTATCCTTCCTTGTTGAATATAGTTTCTTTTTATGGTAAAATATTAGTGGTTCCCTTAGGGAAAAACGATTTGGAGCTAAATATGGACAGAGAAAAATATTACAACGCTCTTTGCAAGGTACTTGACGGGGAGCATATACGAGCAGGAATAGGCACCTACGGCGAAAAGACCGTCCATTCGGTGCTGAAAAACTACTTTGAGCCTTACACCGACAGCCACGAAATGAAAATAGGCGGATTTGTTGCGGATATTGCAGGGGAGAACGGCATTATCGAGATACAGACCGCAGGCTTTGACAAGCTGAGGAAAAAGCTGGAGAGTTTTTTGCAGGTGTGCCGTGTTACCGTGGTCTATCCTATTCCCTATAACAAGTGGATAATCCCCGTTGACCCCGTTACGGGTGCATCGGGCAAAAAGCGCAAGTCCCCGAAAAAGGGTTCGCCATACGATATTTTCCCCGAGCTTTACAAAATCAAACCCTATTTAAAGAACGAAAATCTCAGCTTCTGCATTGTTATGCTTGATATTGAGGAATACCGCCGTCCGCCGGAAGAAACAGGTCTGAAACGGGGCAGGCGAAAGGGCTGGACAAGGTACGACCGCATCCCCGTTGCCCTGCAGGACGAGATACATATTGAGGGCGTCTGCGGCTGGGGGTACTTTATCCCCGAAGGTCTGCCCGAGGAGTACACATCAAAGGACTTTGCGTCAAAAGCAGGTATACCTGTTGGAACGGCACAGCTTGTCCTTAATGTGCTTTCTGAAACGGGTGCCGTTGAACGTATCGGAAAAAGCGGCAGAAGCTACCTTTACCGCACTCTTATTTAAGCAGCTTTATAAACCTTTCCGCTTCTCTTTTAAGCCTTGCAGCAGGCAGACCAACAACGTTGAAATAGTCGCCCGTTATACTTTTTGCAGGAAGAAAGCCCTTGTCCTGTATTCCGTATGAGCCTGCCTTGTCCATAGGCGAGCCTGTGGCAATGTAGCTGTCTATTTCTTCTTCGGAAAGGTGGTAAAACTCCACTTCCGTTTCCTCGGAAAAGCTCATGCTCCTGCCGTGGAGGAACATACAAACGCCGGTTATGACCTTGTGAGTATTGCCGGAAAGAGCGGTGAGCATCTGCTTTGCCTCGGCTTTATCGGCAGGCTTGCCGAATACGCTTCCGCTGAAAACAACAATGGTGTCGCAGCCTATAACAAGGGCGTCCTTGTGGCTTTCTGCAATGTGCGCAGCCTTTTTTACCGCAAGAAATTCCGCAGTATCTTCTGCAGGAACGCTGTCGGGGACGTTTTCTTCAATATCCGCAGGCATACATTCAAATTCGTCAAAAACGCTGCGGAGAAGCTCCTGCCGTCTTGGAGAAGCGGACGCAAGTATAACTTTCATTTTGATTTAAACTTCCTTTCGGTGGTGATTTTATGGAAAATACAAAAAATATCACATATAAATTATACAACTTTCTTCCCGAAGAAGCAAGACATATCAGGGAAGAGGTCTTTATTAAGGAACAAGGCTTTGCAAATGAATTTGACAGCACCGACAGCATTGCCGTCCATATCGTGGTGTTTGCAGACGGTACAGCCGCAGGAACGGGCAGGCTTTTTCCGTCAGCACGGCAGGGCGCTTACACTATAGGCAGGGTAGCCGTTCTGCCGGAATTCCGCAGTATGCACCTTGGCAGCTTTATAACGTCAAGGCTTGAGGAAAAGGCGGCGGAGCTTGGAGCAAAACAGACGGAGCTTTCCGCACAATGCCGTGTCCGCACCTTTTACGAAAAAAACGGATATAAGGCTGAAGGCGATGTTTATCTGGACGAATACTGCCAGCATATCCATATGGTGAAGCAGCTTAAAAATTGATTATCCCAAGATGTTCAAGAAGTATCTTCAAGCCGATAAGTACAAGAATGATACCTCCTGCAAGCTCAGCTTTGCTCTTGTATCTGCTGCCGAACTTGTTGCCGATAACAACTCCGATAATGGAGAGAACAAAGGTGGTAACGCCGATTATGCTTACAGCAGCGCCTATGCTTACCTGTAAAAAGGCAAAGGTTATGCCCACCGCAAGAGCGTCAATGCTGGTTGCAACGGCAAGCATAAAAAGCTCCTTTATGTCAAGCCTGTCATTGTCCTCCGCCTTGTCCTCGCAGTTCCATTCCTTTACTGCGTCGATCATCATTTTTATGCCGATGAAAGCAAGAAGTCCGAAAGCTATCCAGTGGTCGAAAGCGGTGATATACTTCTCGAAATTTCTTCCGAGAAAGTAGCCTATCGCAGGCATAAGAGCCTGAAAGCCGCCGAAAAACAGGGCGATGATAAATGCGTGTTTATAGTTTATTTTCTCACGCATATTAAGCCCCTTGCAGACAGACACCGCAAAAGCGTCCATTGAAAGTCCCACTCCTATCAGAAACAACTCGGCAAATCCCATAAATATGACCGTCCTTCCCAAAATAAAAATGCCTATGCGCTGCAAGCAGTACATAAGCATATCGTTTCCGCATAAAAAGGGTGACCGCCTGTACAGTGCGCACAAAAAGCTGCTGTACATAAGTCTTGTCAATTAAGGCAAGCCAGACGTTTCCGCCAGTATGTTGACTTGCCGCGCAAATATGTTTACAACGTAAATGTATTTACGCTGACTACTCCCTTATGAACTGTAAATTTTACAGTAACATTATAGCTTAAAAATAACAGCTTGTCAAGAGAAAAAGTTTAAAATCCGTGAGCGAAGCGCTACCAAATTTTATGCAGACAAGCCGTATTTTTATACAAAAAAATAGCGGTAATTTATGTTTTCCCGTTCAGAAGCCCATATTTTTCAGTTCCGCCGCAATATGAAGATACAGCTCCGTAATGTCGTTTACAGCGGCATTTTCGCTGCGGACGGAAAGCCTTTTGCGGCGCATATCCACTTCGTCGCAGTGGGATATTCCCCGTTTGCCGCTTCCGCTGTATATGCCCTTGAAATTTGTCCATTTAACTGCCCTCGGCGCAAGCAGACCGTCGTTTTCTCCCTCTATGCTATGTACCACAAGCCACGGTATGCACATTGTCATATCGGAGGTCATTTTATTCATTACAAAGCCGTAGCTTTGGTAATAAACACGGGGGTCGTCGGGGTTTTCCCTGTTGAATTTATCAGCCGTGCTTGTTTTGAAGGTGTTTACCGCATTGTATGTATCGGGAGATCTGTCGCCCAGAAGTCTGAACCACAGATCTGCAGCCTTGCAGCAAAGCTTAACGGCAGGCGCAGGCAGAGCAAGCAGCTTATCCACAGTCAGCGAACCGTTATGAGGAGTGGACAGGGTCGTCAGCGACGCAATTTTTTCGCCGTGACCCATTGTTGAAATAAGATAACGTGCTTCAAGTCCGCCCTTGGAATGAGCAATTATATTGACCTTTTCTGCGCCCGTTTCGGAAAGCACGGCTTTAAGGCTTGCTTCAAGCTGACGGGCGTTGCTCTCTACCGAGCCGTTGCTGTCCTGTCTGCCGAAATAGATCTTTGCGCCGTTCTGCTCCAGTATTTTCGGTATCCTGCCCCAGTAGCACAGATTTTTATAGTCACGAAAGCCCATGCCGTGAACCATTAATATGGGATATTTTGTATCTGCCGTCATATTTTCCGCCGCCTTTGATATAATACTAATCGTTAACCAACCTATAGACAAATCCGACAGCTATAACCCAGCCACTCGGCGTCAAGCTCCCTTGCAAGGCACCAAGCCTTGCTGCGGCCGCTTATCTTGATTGGCTGTGTTCTATTTGCCGTCTTTGTCTATAGAACGGTCAAAGATTAGTATAAAGTTATGATACTATATGCTGTATAATATTATAACTCACACATTCCAGTTTGTCAACAGCTATTGTAATGAAAAGTGAATAATTAAGTGAGCGAAGTGAACACCATAATTATTCACTATTCATTTAGCGAAGCGCAAGGTTTTGGGCAGAAAAACGGCTTTTTAATTGGAGTTTTCCTTGAATCTTGATTCGTGGGAGATAAAAACGGCGTGGGAAATGGAGGGAATGCTCTCACCCTGCTGAGAAGCTGTGGTGGACATAAGAGCGCCCGTTGCACAGAAAAGAATGTTTTTCAAAGTGCCGTTTTTCACCTTGTCAAGAAAATATCCGCAGAGGATAGAAGCCGAACAGCCGCAGCCTGAGCCGCCTGCGTGAACGTCCTGCTCCTCACGGTCGAACATCATAAGTCCGCAGTCCTTGTGCTGCTTTGAAATATCTATATTTTCCGTCCGAAGCAGGTCGATAAGCAGTTCGCTGCCCACAAGCCCAAGGTCGCCCGTAATGATAGCGTCAAAATCGGAGGGCTCCATTGCCGTGTCATGAAGGAAAGTTTTTATAACGTAAGCCGCCGCAGGAGCCATTGCAGCACCCATGTTGTTTGCGTCGGTAACGCCAAGGTCAACTATCTTGCCCACGGTCACAGCACGAACGTAAGGTGCGGCAGCCTTTGGGGACAGTATAACGGCACCCGAAGCGGTGCAGGTCCACTGTGCGGTAGGTGTGCGCACTCCGCCGTAGGAAAGGGGAAATCGGAACTGTCTTTCCGCAGAGCAAAAGTGTGAAGAAGTCACAGCAGCTACTTTTCCGCCTATTCCGCTGTCTGTCATAAGGGAAGCAAGAGCAAGCCCCTCGGACATGGTTGAGCAGGCTCCGTAAATGCCGAACATGGGTATCTCAAAATCCCGTAATCCGTATGTGGAGCTTATGCACTGGTTCAGCAGGTCGCCGGAAAACATATAGTCGATGTCCCCCGGCACAAGTCCGCCCTTTTCGATAGCTTTTTTCAGCGTCCGCTTGATAAGCTCGCTTTCGCCCTTTTCCCAGGTCTTCTGTCCGAAATAGCCGTCCTGCTCGGTCTCGTCGAAATACTGACCCATAGGGCCTTCGCTTTCCATTTTTCCGGCAACGGAAGCATAGCTGTGTATCGACGGCGGATCTTCCATAATAAATGTATTTCTTGAAATTTTCTTTGCCATAACGTCCTCCCGTTTGCGCTTATTTTTATTTATTCTGCGCTTACGGAGGAGGAAATATTCATAAAAAATGAATAATGAATAGTGAATAGTGAAGAATGAATAATTAAGGTGTCGCCTGTGGCGATGTATTTTAAAATTCGTGAGCGAAGCGAACACCAAAATTATTCATTATTCATTTAGCAAAGCGCCCATAATTCCACTTTCCACTCTTCACATTCCAAATTCAGTAAAAACTTCACTCTCCACTCTTAACACTTCAAACTTCGTACATATGATATTCTTCCCCGATGAAGGCTTTTATCTCGTCCATTCTGCCCATAGCTTCGTCGTAGCCGCTCTGCCACGTTGCACGGAGCTTCGCAGTGTCCTTTTCCATGCTGTCAAGACGTTCCTTGGGGCGGATTATCAGCGCCTTGCCCCTGCGTTCAAGCTCCTCGCAGAACTTCACCTGCCTGTTGTATATCCTGTGACGGGCAAGAAGCATTATCTCCACCTTGGGGAATTTATGCTTTATAAGCTGGCTCATAACAACGTTGCCCTTGCCGCATTTTTTTACAAAGCCCTCAGGCTGGGTAAGGATAATAACGTTTTTCGTGCAGCCGTCCTTTATCGCCTGAGTTACCGCAATCGGGCAGGCAAGTCCGCCGTCGTAATAGTGTCCGTCGTTTATCTCAATGGGCGGAAAAAGTCCCGGAATGGCGCAGGTGGCACGGAGAAACTGCCAGTTTTCGCTGTCCGTAAGCCCGTCCATAAACTCTGCGCTGCCTGTGTCTGCGTTGGTAACGCCTACCCTTACTCTGCCCTTGTACCTGTGATATGTATCGTAGTCAAAGGGGATAAGCTCATTGGGAATATCCCCGAAAACAAAGTCAAGACCAAAGCAGCTTTTGCATTTGAGAAAGTTTCCTGCGCCGATATAACGCTTGTCAAGGCGGTAGTTTTCAAGAATGTCAATATTTCTGCCGAACTGCTTTGAAATGTAGGAAACTCCGTTGGAAATGCCTGCGGAAACGCCTACAACGTAGGGAAACTCCACTCCTGCTTCAATAAATGCGTCCATAACGCCTGCGGAGAATATTCCTCTGAACGTTCCGCCCTCAAGGACAAGACCTGTCATTTGCTCTGTCATGTATATCTTCCTTTCTTGATATTGCAAAAAGTATTTTTTTGTGGTAAAATGGTGTAAATGTATTTCGGGTGGTGATAAAATGCGCAATAAGCTTCTTGTAACGGCTCTGGGACTGTGCCTTGCGGCTTCGGCAGTCTGCGCCGATTATTTCTGTACATGGTCGCTGTACTCCGAAAGAACGGCGGAGCAGGAGCGCTACGAAGCACTTGACGCAGACCCTCACGCCCTTTATAACGGCTACACCGTTGAGGAGCTTGGCAGCGGCTACGAAAAGCCTGTTTCCGTTTTCGGCAAGACAGTTATTGACGTTCCGCTGATAAATCAGTATCCCGAGCTGCCCGTGGGCTGCGAATCGGTATGCGCCGCTGCGCTGCTTCAATACCTCGGCTTTGAAACGGACAAGTTCGATTTTACCGATAACTATCTTGAATGGGACGATAATTTTTATTATGATGAATCGGGAAATTCCCACGGTCCCGACCCGAGAAAGGTTTTCGCAGGCGACCCCTACAGCTGGGGCTACGGCTGCTCCGATTCCGTTCTTGCGGAGGCGATGAACAGGTTTTTCACCGAAAAGGATCCGTCCTATACCGCCCTTGCCCTGTCGGAGCATATAAACTCAGCCGATATTGAAAAGCTCATAGACGAGGGCGTTCCCGTAATAGTCTGGGCGACCGTTGATATGAAGCCCTTTAACTACCGCAAGCCGTCGGAATGGATAACGGACAGCGGCGAGACCTACTGCTGGTACGGCAACTCCCACACCCTTGTGCTCTGCGGTTATGACAACAACTGCTACTATTTTATGGACCCCGGCGATAAGGACGAAATAACACTCTATATGAAAAGCTCATTCCTTAACCGCTTCGAGGAAAACGGCTTTCAGGCGGTTGCGGTCAAAATAGATGAGTAACTCAGCCGTTGAAGGTGAACGCTATCTGCCATGCAAGCAGGATATAAGCAAGGTCAATTAAAACTACATACAAAACAGCCATTAGTATAACTGCTATCGGCTGTTTTTTTATGGGAAGAAGCTCTGCGCTGCTGTCCTCATCGGCTTTTACCTTACCGCCTGTTATTTTTTCGTAGAAAACAGGCTTTGCTTTCATTCGCTTTATACGCTTTTTCGGCACAGTTGGCGCAGTTCCCAGCACCCATACCATAGCGGCAATATGAAGCACCGCCGCAATTATTATAAGCCATACCATACTGTAGCGGAAGGCGGCAAAAAGAAAGAACGTTCCTATAAGAAAAATGAAATTAACGATAAAATTCTTCGTTACTGATATGTTTGTGGAGGTAATAAGGGAAAAAAGCCAGCAGAAGGGCAGTATCAGCACCGCCGCAAGGAGCGCAAGGGTAACATAGCTGCCGACTGTTGAGGCGAAAAACACAGCGTACCATTCCATAGGGAAAATAAGCCACAGCACCGCCCACAGCACCGCAAGCATCACCGCTCCCAGCGCAAAAAAGCCTTTCCTTTTAAGCGTAAAGCCGTTATCGAATTTTTTTATTTGTTCAAGCATTGGCAGCTCCTTTTTACTTATGGGGTTCTCTAAAAACCGGGACACGAGCAAAGCCTCGTAATGAGTTTTGTCAGCTGCAAGGCATCAAACCGCAGTAATACTTGATGTATTACAAGGTTTGATAACGAAGCAGATGGCAAAACTCATAGAGGATTTGCCGTGAAGGAGGTTTTTAGAGGTTCCCTTATATACTGTTCCCCGTAATGCGTGTAGTCATACCGTTTATCTGAATTGCAGGGTCGTCAAGGTCGATAATAAGGCAGCGTCTGCCGTCAACAACGGTGGTGCGCACCTTGTCGGTAGCGTCCTTGCTGATGTTCACGGTTATCTCGGGGGTGGAAAGGGTAGTTTTGTTTTCAACAAGGTTGGTTGCGGTAAGAACGCCGTCGCCAACCTTGTTTTTGTATATGGCAGGCAGCGCTTCAAGCCTTTCATCGCTTATTCCCGAATCGGAAAGAATGTTGTACATCTTGTTTCCGTCCAAAACGGGCAGCTCGGTCTCGTTCTTTGAATTTGCAACAAGCTCCCTCAGCTTTTCGTTGACCTGGGTTATAACGGTGTAGTTAAGCTCATCTCCGGCAACATCGTTGAGAACTGCCTGGAAGGTCTCCTTTTCGCCGTGTGCGGACATTATGAACTCGCAGCCGAGAACATCATCAATGCAGGAAATGTTGGGCTTCTTGGGGGACTTTGTGAAGTACATAACGCTGTTAACATCGGGTGCTCTGTCGCTGAAAACGGGGAAGAAAAAGCCGTCTGTAGGCTCACGGCTGATAATAAGGTCGGTATTTGCTTTTTTTACGATAGTGTTTGTTTCGCTGTCAAACATAAGTCCGTCGTCGCTTGTGTTTGCGGGGCATATGGCGGCAACGATAAAGTTGTACTCGTCTGCGGCGTTGTCAAGGCTCTCGTCATTTCTGTCCTTGGACATTATGCTGTAGGAGCAGTGACCGAGAATAATGGTGTACGCCGCTTCGTAGGCAAGGTTGTTGACAATTCGCACAATAAGCTTGTCCGCAGCGGCTTCGTCGGTGAGCTTGGTCTTCATTGCGTCGTAAAGTATCTTCTGTGCGCCGTCCTCCTCGTATTCGGCGTTGGGGAAGGAGTATTCAAGGAGACCCTTGCCCAGGCTGCCTCTGAAAATTTTGCTGAGAGATTCCATAAGCACGGAGCCTTCCTCTTCGGGAATAAGGCTGTACAGCCTGTTTGTCTTGCAGCGGACGTTTTTCTGTGGGTCTATGTAAACCGTAACGACCCTGTTAAGTGTGAAAAATCCGCTTGTATCGCTGAAATTCTTTTTTATTTCCGCAAGTTCCTTTTTGTTCATATGAAAACATCCTTTCAATTATTGGTGTAGTTGTCACGGCGGCTGAAAAGGAAATCAAAGCTGCCCGACTCGGCTCGCAGACAGGTCTCCAGTACCCTTGCAAGGAGCCGCAGCTTGTTGTGCAGCTTTTGATCCCTTTCGGGGAATACCGATGTATCGAACAGGAATGATATTGTCGCAACTATCATTTCGGCGCTTTCTTCCGGCATATCGGTTTTTATGGTGCCTTCCGCAATGCCCTGGTCAAGCAGCTCCGCCAGAACGGGGGCGACTGTTTCTATGGCTGCCATTTTCATTTTGTTCCGCAGGGTGATATTGTCTCGGATATTCAGCGCAATAAGAAGGTTCTGCTGATTGTTGTGGAATTCCTTTTTTATCATGCTGTCAAAAAGCCGCTTTATTTTTTCGATAGCCGTCTGCCGCTCGTCAATATCCCGGAAATATTCACGGAGAGCCTTTTTGTAGCTGCGCACTACCACCTCGTCTATTATCTCATCCTTGCTGTGGAAATAGTAGTACACGCTGCCCTTTCCGATGCCGGCTTTTTTTGCGATATGTTCAACCGTAATGTCACTGTCGGGCATTACGCCCATAAGCTCCTCGGCTGCGTCAAGTATCATATCCCGTTTGTCTTTTTTCATAGAAATACCGTGCCTTTTCTGTGTTTTGGATAAATCCGTTCGGAGGAAATCGTTTCCTCAGTTTATTATATCACAAAATCGTAAAAACGGCAAGAAAACTTTTTAAAATACTTGACCGACGGTCGAAAAAATGATATTATTATTTCAGACAAATCCGACCGACGGTCGAAAAATGTGATTTGTGTTTGATAAATATCGGAAGGAGCGGACAAAATATGAAGGTTGTTCTTGCGGCGGCAGGCTCTGCCGTGCTTCTCGGAGCGGCTGCTTCGTTTATCGGCGCAGGCGTTCTGTTCAAAAGGGTCATCCCCCGTCAGGATCAGGTAAGAGTAAATCTTGACGAAATGGCGGATATGCAGCAGTGGGAGGAGTACAAGAAAATAATCCACCCCAACAAGGAATGGCTGCTTGCAGGTCCTCTTGAGCATATAACAATAAAATCACGGGACGGTCTTACCCTCCACGGCGACTACCTTCCTGCAGACCCGGATAACGACAGGAACAGGCTTGCTATCTGCTTTCACGGCTACACAAGCTGCGGCGTGAGCGACTGTTCTTCAATTGCAAGATTCCTCCACGGTCTGGGCTTCGGCTGTCTTATCGTTGACAACAGAGCTCACGGCAAAAGCGAGGGCAATTATGTAGGCTTCGGCATACTTGACAGATACGACTGCCTTTCGTGGATAAACTACGCAAACGGCAGATTCGGCGAAACAAAGGATATTCTCCTTTTCGGCGTTTCAATGGGCGGCGCAACTGTGCTTATGACCGCAGGCTTTAAGGAGCTTCCCAAAAACGTAAAGGCAATAATCGCAGACTGTGCTTTCACCTCTCCCTATGAGGTATTTGCCCACGTTCTGAAAAAGGATTACAAGCTGCCCGAGTTCCCCATTATGCAGATAAACGATGTGATGTGCCGCAAAAAGGCAGGCTACGGATTTAAGGATTATTCCACCATTGATGCAGTAAGAAACACTTCCGTGCCCATACTTTTTGTTCACGGCAAAAATGATAATTTCGTTCCCGCTTGGATGAGCGAGAAAAACTATGAGGAGTGCGCTTCGCCCAAGGAGCTGCTTCTTGTGGAAAACGCTGCTCATGCTGCAAGCTATTATGAAAACAGCAGCCTCTATGAAAGCAAAGCGGCTGAATTTATCGGCAAATATATGCCGTAAGGAAAGGAATGACGGAAATGAAAGAATTTAATGTTAACGGAGCGGTAGTAAAGGCTTACCCTCTGCCCGCAGCCCAGCGTATGCACAACTATACCGTAAAATATGCCTGCCCTCAGGTGCTTAACATCGGAACGGGACTTTATGTTCAGCAGGACGTGGATTTCGGTCTGCTGAAGCAGGCTATATACAAGGCTTACGAGCGCTTTGAGTCCATGCGTATCAGATTTATCGAGGACGAGGACGGAACAATGTACCAGTACATAGTTCCCAACGAGGAAAGGGATATAATTCTCCACGATTTTTCCCATTGGAGAGAGGAAGCCGCTCATAACGAAATGAGAAAGTGGACAGCTGTACCCTTCAAGCGCTGCAATTCTCCTATGAACCTTGTTGCAATGATAAAGCTGCCGAACGGTTTTAACGGAATTTATCTTAAAGCCGACCATATGACAATGGATTCCAGCTCGATAATCGGTTTCCACAGAGATGTGCTTGAGCTTTACTGCAACCTTAAATACGGCACGGATATGCCCAAGCCTATGATGTCCTACATAAAGCAGATAGAAAAGGATCTTGAGTACGAAAACGGCTCCGAAGCCAGAAAGAACGACGAAAAATTCTGGGACGAGGAGATAGCAAGAAGCGAGCCTATGTACACCGACTTCACAGGTCTTGGAAGGCTCCTTACACAGCGCAGAGAAACCGGCAACCCCGACCTGCGCAGCGCAATAATCACCTCAACGAGCCTTGAAGCCGCTATTTCGGTATATCATCTTGAAAAGGAACCCTCGGAAAGACTTATGCAGTTCTGCCGTGACAACAACGTTCCTATGACAAGCCTGCTGCTTATGGGTCTGAGAACGGTTCTTTCACAGTTCAACGGCAACGAAAAGGACGTATCCGTAAAAACTAACGTTGCAAGAAGAGGCAAAATTTCCGAAAAGCGCTGCGGCGGCACAAGAATACACTTCTTCCCCCTTCGCACCATACTTGAACCGGAGCTTACCTTCCTTGAGGGCATAAAGGAGATACAGAAGGAGCAGAACAGGATATTCCGCCATGCCGAATTTGACCCTATCGAGCTTACGGCTAAGCGTGCCCGTTACTGGAAATTAAGACCCGGCGCAAGCTATGAGAGCATAAGCCTTACATACCAGCCGCTGAGCCTGCAGGACGACAAGGACAAGATGCCCGACATTGCCTACAAGAGTATGTGGTACACCAACGGTGTTGCGGCGCAGCCCTTGTACCTTACCGTAATGCACCGCCCCGAGGATAACGGACTTAACTTCAATTTCGAGTACAAAAAGGACGTTGTTACCGAGGAAGAGATGCAGTATCTTTACTACTATATCTGCCGTGTTCTGTTCAGAGGCATTGAGGACAAAAACCGTACCATAGGCGAAATTCTTGAAATGATATAAGGGGATAAATATTATGTTTGAAAAAATAAAAGAATACATCTGCAGCTATGTTGACGCCGATCCCGAAAGCATTACGGAGGATTCAAGATTCATTGAGGATCTTTCTTTCAATTCCTACGATTTTATGAGTATGCTGGGAGAAATAGAGAACGACCTGGGAGTTACCGTTGAAGAAGAAGCGGTAATGGAGCTTCACACCGTTGGAGAAGCTGTTGCTTATCTTGAAAAGCTGACAAAGTGACAAAGGAGCAAGACAATGGAAAAGACAAGTGTAAAAAACCTTGGGGAGCTTGTAAGGCTTGCCGCAAAGGAACAGGGGGCAGGCATTTTCGTTAAGGAAAAGGACGGCGCAGATATAAGGGAAAAGACCTTTGCCGATTTTTACGGTGACTGTCGGAAAGTCTGCGGATATTTAAAGCCTAAGGGCAAGGTGCACACCGCTCTCATAGGCGGAACAAGCTATAATTACCTTGCCGCAAGACTTGGAACGGTAATGGGCGGAAATATCGCAGTTCCCATTGATGCACAGCTTTCCTGCGAGGACGTTTGCGAGCTGCTTAACAGAGCGGATGTAAGCGTGCTTTTCTACGACAGCCGCTTCGGAAAATATCTTGACGAGATAAAGGCAAGATGCTCCCGTGTGACGGAATTTATCTGCCTTGACAGCAAGGGCGACGGACTTGACCTTGCAGACGTTATTGAGGCAAGCGCACCTGCCGACCCTGCAGACGTATCACCCGATGAGATAGCGGAGATCGTTTATACCTCCGGCACAACGGGAAAAAGCAAGGGCGTTATGCTTTCCCACGGAAACTACCTTGACAACACCTTCTGCCGTGACGGCGAAGCAACTCCCGAGGATTCCATTCTGACAGTGCTGCCCATTCATCACGTTTACTGCTACACCTGCGATATTCTTCTTGCACTCAGATACGGAACAACGGTGTGCGTTAACGATTCAATGATGAGAATTGCGCAGAATATGAAGCTGTTTAAGCCTACCATAATGCTGCTTGTTCCTATGATCATCGCAACCATATACAAGCAGATAAAGGCAGCAGCCGCAGCTAATCCTCAGATACCCGTAAAAATGCTTGCAAGCGGAGTTTTCGGCGGACGCTTAAAGGGCATTTACAGCGGCGGAGCATACCTTGACACACAGCTTATAAAAGCGTATGCAGAACTTGGAGTAACACTTGCGCAGGGCTACGGAATGACCGAGTGCAGCCCGAGAATTTCCTCAATAAAGTTTGATGAAGGCAGCTTCGGCGATGTTGGCATAATCGTTAACGGCTGTGAAGTAAAGACCGAGGACGGCGAGCTTCTCGTAAAGAGCCCCTCTGTAATGAAGGGCTACTATAAAGACCCCGAAGCAACGGCTGAAGCGCTTACACCCGATGGCTGGCTGAGAACGGGTGACCTTGGATATGTTGAAAATAACCGTATTTACATAACGGGAAGAAAGAAGAACCTTATAATTCTTTCCAATGGCGAGAACGTATCTCCCGAAGAGCTTGAAAACAAGTTTGTATCGGAAGAAGCGGTCGCAGAAGTTCTTGTTTATGCAGAGAAAGAGACCATTACCGCAGAGATAGTTCCTAATCCCGAATACTGCGCAGGAATGACAGCGGAAGAAATTGCAAATACCGTAAAAGAGATAATTGCAAGGATAAATAAATCTTTGTCAACGGCAAAAGCTATCCGCAGGATACGCATTAGAAATACGGAATTTGAGAAGACCACTTCCAAGAAGATAAAGCGTTCGCAGAGCGTAAAGGGAGAATTGGTGTAATAACGCCGCGAAGCGTATAAAGTTTACGTCCACGCTTTTCAAAGGGTGGCAGGGGTCAAGGGGGCAGCGCCCCTTGTCGCTTCCGCAGAAGCGAAATACCCAAAACTATAGCGCAACGCATTGTAAAGTAAAAACAAGTAAACTATCAAATCCAAAGGCGCAATTCACATCAAAAGTGGAATCAAGCAAGTTTTGGTACAACACAAAACCTGTGGAACCGACTATGTGAATTGCGCCTATTTTTTACCAATGAAATTAAACCACCCTCGCAGAAAAATGTAAGGAGCGAAGCGACGAGCATTTTTCTGCGACACGGCAAACTATGTAACGGTTTCCCCAACAAAGTCTGCTGAACCGTACAAAAAGTGCTGACCCACGGGCACACACCCGTCCTCTACATAAATAAATGCCTCACGCCAAAAATTCTGCCTAAAAATAATTCTGCTTTCAACATTGAAAAAATAATTCCGTATTAAATTTGTCGTGTCGCAGGGAAATGCTCGTCGCTTCGCTCCTTACATTTTCCTGCGAGGGGGACTTTATTTATACGGAGAAGAATAGGCGCAATTCACATAGTCGGTTTTACAAGTTTTATGTCATACAACACATTACTTGGTTCCGATTTTGAATGTGAATTGCGCCTTTGTAACCTTTACTTTGCTGCTTTTAACATAGCTTTACGTTATGCCTTACTTTTGGGTGTTTCGCTCTCTGCGGAGAGCGACTTAGGGGCTCCTCGCCCCTAAGAACCCTCGCCAAAGGGACTCGTCCCTTTGGAATCCCGTTACGCTTCGCAGTCGGATACGTCAATTTGCTTGTATCTCTTCCGCTCGGATTTCCGTTATGGCTCCGCATTCGGTCATACACTCTATGACCTGCTTCGTTCGCTGTTTTGCCAGCCGGGGAGCGGTATCGGGTGAATATGCGCTTGGTGCGTTGGGAAGCCCTGCAAGCATTGCACATTCATATTCCGTCAGCTCGCTTACGCTTTTTTTAAAGTAACCCTCCGCAGCTTCCGATATGCCGTAATATCCGCTGCCGAAATAAATGCTGTTTACATAAAGCTCCAGAATTTCTTCCTTGGACAGCTTGCTTTCTATTTCGTGCGCCATAAAAATCTCCGCAAACTTACGCTCCGCTTTTTTCTCCTGAGTGAAAAATTCGTTTTTGGCAAGCTGCTGAGTGATGGTGCTGCCGCCCTGTTCGGGTGCCATAACTCTTATGTCGTGAAGCACCGCACGGCAGATTGCCGCAGGGTCTATGCCGCTGTGGGAGAAAAACCTTCTGTCCTCCGTTGAGATAACGGCACTGACGTAAAACTCGGGAAGCTCGCCGTAGCTTACAAAATCCTCACGATTCCTTATCCGCTCCGCCATTTTTTCCACGGTAAGAGTGTTCAGCGCATCACGGTACATTTCATATCCGTGATAAGCAAAATATCCGCTTACCGCCAGTACCGCCGAAAGTATCACCGCCGCAAAGCCTGCCATGACCTTTGCGGCTTTTTTCAATGCTGTCGTTTTTTTCATTATCTGACCCTCCTTATTCTGTCAATGTGTAATGTTATTCCTTATCCGTGCTGACAATGCGGTAATAGCTTCTTGAAGTAAGGACATATGCGGCTGTATACAGCAGAGAGAACGCTCCGAAGCAGCAGAGGGAAACTGCGGCAAACAGCCTTGTATCCGTTAGTCCGAAAAGGGTAAGAAGCCTTGATATTATGGGAAAAGCAAACGCCGTGTGTATTCCTGCGGCAATGAGCGGCAGGAAAAATACCGTGAGTACCTGGGAGTTTATGCACTTCCGTATCTCCGTGCGGCTCATACCCACCTTGCGGAGTATGCCGAACCTTGCTTTGTCCTCGTAGCCCTCGGAAATTTGCTTGTAGTACATAATAAGCACCGCTGCGCAGATAAATACCGAGCCGAGTACGATGCCAAGGAAGAACAAGCCGCCGTACAATGCGTAAAATTCCGATTTGTCCTTTGCCGCACAGTCAACGGATACCCCCGGCCAATCGTCGGATCGTTCTTCTTTCAGCTTTATGATGCTGTTTTCAATATCGCTGTGTATTTCGGTCTGCTTTTCTTCGGTGCAGGACAGGTCAAAGCCGTAATAATCGTGCATATATGAGCTGTTTTCGCCGTAAATGCCAAGCTGCAGGTCGTACAGCTCCTTTACAACGGCTTCATCCTTGACGAAAATAAACACCGAGGGTATTATCTGCATTGCGTCAACGCCGTTGCTTTCAAAATCCTTTACCTTGGTCTTTATTCTGAACGTGCCGTATTCGTCAAGAGTAATTGTGTCATAGCCGTAATCTATCTTAGTGGAGTACAGCACCGCTTCGCCGTCTGCAAGGACTTCGTTTCTGCCCGTTACACGGTTGTAATCCTCAACTGTTGATATAAAAATCTGCCGTATATCGGGATTTGCGGAGTTTTCAAGTTCGTCTTTCCTGTTGGGGTCAAGTATAACTCTGTCGCCCTCAAAACCGCCTGCGATGTCAAGGTAGCTGTAATGCAGAATATCCTGCGGTTCTTCGCCGTATTTTTCAAGCACAGCCTCCGCCGCACCGTGAGTAAGGGAAGTGAAGCCTTCGTCCGTTGTGTATGTGTCTATAACGATATTTCTCGGGAAACGGGTGCGGAGCATATCCTCTTCGCCTGCGTAAAGGCATATGGTTGAGGACAGCGTTACAAGCACCATTGTTGACAGTATACAAATAGAAGCAAGACCTGCGCTGTTACGCTTCATACGGTAGGACATCTGTGAAACGGAGATAAAGTGGTTTGTTTTGTAGTAATATTTCTTGTTCTTCTGCAATATCCTGCATATGACCACAGAGCCTGCGATAAACAGCAGATATGTTGCTGCAATTACCATAAGCACAGCAATGAAAAACACAAAAATTGCGCTTAATGGCTGCTTGATATACACCGCCATAAAATATGCTGTGCCAAGAATCACCGCTCCCGTTACTGCGAGAAGATAATTCGCCTTAGGAGGCTTTTCGCCGGAGTTTTCACTGTGCATAAGCTCAATGGGGTTTGCAAGGTGTATCTGCCGCAGTGCGTTTATCATTATCAGCAGAAAAATTATCGCATAATAAACAAGGGCATGGGTTATTGATTTCTGTTCAACGTTAAAGGAATAGGAAGCTGCGCCGCCCAGCATTTTTGTAAGGGCAAGCTCTGCCAGCTTTGAGAAAAGTATTCCGCAGGACAGCCCCAGAAGCATTGCTATAACGTATATCATCAGGGTTTCCCAGAAAAGTATGCGTGAGATATTTCTCTTGTCCATGCCGAGAATATTGTACAGACCGAATTCGGTTTTTCTGCGCCTTATAAGGAACGAATTTGTGTAGAAAAGGAACACCGCCGAAAAAACAACCATTACTCCGCAGCCGAGAGTGAGCATGATCTGCATTGTCTGACCGCCCTTCATTTCTGCAACAAAGCTGCTCAACGTAAGAAAGGACACGATGTAGTACATCATTATCATTCCCGCACAGGTGAGGATGTAGGGGAGATAGGTGCGGCGGTTTTTCCTTATCCCGTTGGCCGCAAGCTTCGGGTATAAAAGTGCCGCCGTCATTGTACACCGCCTCCTGAAGCGATAAGAGTAAGGGTATCGGAAATTTTCCTGTAAAGCTCGTCATTCCCACATTCCCCACGGTATATCTGGTGGAACACCTCTCCGTCCTTGATGAAAAGTATGCGGTTTGCGTGGCTTGCCGCCTTTACGGAGTGAGTTACCATAAGAATTGTTTGTCCGCCCTCGTTGAGCCTTGAAAATACGGACAGCAGACCGTCTGCGGCTTTGGAATCGAGAGCACCTGTGGGTTCGTCCGCAAGGAGCATTTTCGGCTCGGTTATTATGGCTCTTGCGGCTGCGGTGCGCTGCTTCTGACCGCCCGATATTTCGTAGGGGTACTTGTCAAGAATATCCGCAACGCCCAGCTTTTCCGCAACGGGAGCAAGTTTTTTCTCCATGCTGCGGTGATCCGTTCCCGTAAGCACAAGGGGGAGAAGGATATTGTCCCTTGCCGTAAAGGTATCGAGAAGGTTAAAGTCCTGAAAAACGAAGCCCAGATTGTTTCGTCTGAAAGCGGCGGCGTCCTTTTCCCTGACCTTTGTAAGATCGGTGCCGTCAAGGATAACGCTTCCTCCCGTAGGCTTGTCAAGTGCGGCGAGAATGTTCAGCAAAGTGGTTTTGCCGGAGCCGCTTTCACCCATTATAGCGATATATTCGCCCTTTTCTGCGGTGAAGCTCACATTTTTCAGAGCCTCCGCCTTGTTTCCGCCGAAACGGGACGTATATGTCTTTTTTACGTTGTTTACCTCAAGTATAGGCATATTATCATTCCTTTCTGTCTCTTTTTTGAGTTTACAATATGATTATAACAAAAACGGGAAACGTCCGCCATAGCTTCGGCTTACATTTCCCGGGTATAATCTTACATTTTTGTAAGGCTGTATGTCATTCGATAACTGCCTCACCTTCATAAAGACCTATTTTTATCGTTGTTCCTTTTCCTATTTCCGATTCGGCTGAAATGGTGTGTCCCAGCTTGCCGCATATACGCCTGCAAAGGTAAAGACCGATGCCGCTTGCGCTTTTGTCCGCCCTGCCGCATTGACCCGTAAAGCCCTTTTCAAAAATACGGGGCAGATCCTCGGGAGCAATTCCGATGCCCGTATCCTTTATGCACAAGGTCTTGGGTTCTTCGGCGTAAATTTCAATGCTTCCGCCCTTTGTGTATTTCAGAGCGTTGGAGATGACCTGTTCAATAACGAACAGCAGCCATTTTTCGTCTGTAAGGACTTTCATGTTAACAGGCTCGTAAATAAGGCTTGTTTTCCTGCCGATAAAGCGTGTGGAGAACTTCTTTACCGCCTGCTTTATTATGCCGTCAAGGTCGTAATGCTTGATAAGAAAATCGCTGCCGCCGCCGTCAAGACGGGGATAACACAACGCCATTTCCACATACTGTTCTATCCGCTGCAGGTCCTCCGAAAGCAGACGGCTTTCCTCCGTGCTGCTGCCTTGAAGAATAAGCCGCATTGCCGCAATGGGGGTCTTGACCTGATGCACCCAAAGTGTATAATAGCCGTTCATTTCGGCGTATTTGTCATTCATACTGTTTTCAAGCCGCTGTTTTTCCTCAAAAAGTATGCGGATAAGCTCATCATAGTCCTTTTCCGTCAGAGAATCGGCAGCAGGCAGGTCGTCAAGAGTAAAATATATCTCCGACCGCAGATGCTCCATTAAAATATGCTTTTTGCGGAAAGCGCAGAAGTCAATAACGGCAAAGACCGCCAGTATAAAACCGCATACCGCACCGCTGTAGCCCACAGCGGCGGCAGGAAGTCCGTACAGCGAGAAAATAACGGCTGAAACACCGCAGAAAACGACAAAAAGCAGTATGGCTCTGATGTGCGCCTTTAAATATTCAAAAAACAGCTTCATAACAGCGACGTCCCTTCCGTTTTTATCCGCCTATCATATATCCCATTCCCACCTTTGTGGAAATGAAGTTTTCAAGTCCCGACCTTTCCAGCTTTTTGCGGAGCCTTGCAATATTTACCGTAAGAGTGTTTTCGTCCACGAAGCAGTCTGTTTCCCACAGCTTGTTCATAAGCGTTTCACGGCTCACCACCGAGCCTTTGTTTTCAAGTAGGGTCTGCAGAATGCGGTATTCGTTCTTGGTAAGGTCTGTTTTTTCACCGTTGTAAGAAATGGTGGCATCACCCGTGTTGAGAACGGCACCGTTGTGTTCAAGCAGGGGTGCTGTATCCTTGAAATCGTAGCATCGCCTGAGTACGGCGTTTATCTTAGCCGTAAGCACGTTAAGGTCGAAGGGCTTTGCGATAAAATCGTCGCCCCCTGCGTTCATAGCGGTTATTATGTTCATATTGTCCGAAGCGGAAGAAATAAATATCACGGGTACCTGTGAGGTTTTCCGTATCTCTCCGCACCAGTAGAACCCGTTGTAAAAGGGCAGGGAAATATCCAGCAGAACAAGCTGAGGCGCAAATTCCGCAAACTCCTTTGCAACGCTTCTGAGATCTGCGGCGCATTTCACCTCAAAGCCCCAGCTGCTGAGATAATTTTCAAGTGCGCCTGCAATCCCCTCGTCGTCTTCAACAATAAAAATGCGGTACATTCCGCCGCCTCCCTTCATATAGCTGTATGTCAAAAAACAGCGCCCGTACTCCACCTGAGCGCAGACGCTTTTTATAGTTTTAAGTCTGAACGTTATTCGATCTCATATTTTATGAGTTTAGATCCTTAAAGAGTTCTTCAACTGTAACATTCCTGCTCAGATTACGTCCGTTCTTCACATCGTCAAGGACAGTACGGGTCTCCTCATTAGGTTCTTCATCTGAAGGAATGTAGTCCTTGAACAAAAGAACAAAGCCTTCGAGCTGTTCGTCTGAAAAACTGTCGATAATACGGTATGCAATTTCCTTTGTACTCATAACGTCAGCTCCTTTCTGCTTATATTATATTACAGCCCTGCGGAAAAATCAAGGCTTTTAAGCAAAAACCTGCGCTGCTTTATTGACATACAATGCGGATTGTTGTATAATTAAGGGAGCGCCGCTGGACTGCGGCATATATTTGGTTTGGAGGATTGGGATATGTATCCGCTTAAATTAGATCCAGCATTTAAAGATTACCTCTGGGGCGGCACAAGGCTCCGTGACGACTACGGCAAAAAGTGCGACTACGATAAGGTAGCGGAAAGCTGGGAGCTTTCCTGCCATAAGGACGGAAATTCCGTTATCGCCAACGGTGAAGCCGCAGGAATGACCCTTGCAGACTATATCGAAAAAGAGGGCAAAGCCGTTCTCGGCACAAACTGCGCACGCTTTGAGAATTTCCCCGTGCTTATAAAGCTCATCGATGCCAAGGACAACCTTTCCGTTCAGGTGCATCCCGACAATGACTACGCTATGCGTGTTGAGGGAGAGTACGGCAAAACGGAAATGTGGTATATCGTTGACTGCGATGAGGGCGCAACTCTCCTTTACGGCTTCAAGAAGAACATTACAAAGGAAGAATTTGCGGAGCGCATCAAAAACAACACTCTCCTTGAAGTAACCAACGCCGTTCCCGTAAAAAAAGGCGACGTTTTCTTCATTAAATCAGGTACGCTCCACGCTATCGGCAAGGGTATCCTTATCGCCGAGATACAGCAGAATTCCAACACTACATACCGTGTTTACGACTACGGCCGTGTAGGCGCAGACGGCAAAACAAGACCCCTTCACATCGAAAAGGCTCTTGACGTTACAAATCTCTGCCCTGCGCAGCCTTATCCCGTTACAGCCCCCGTTACCGAAAACGGCTGCACAAAGCAGCTCCTTTCAAAGTGCGAATACTTCACCGTTTACAAGGTGGATATTGAAGAAAAAGCAGAGTTCTGCGCAGACGAGACTTCCTTCGAGTGCATTCTCAATCTTGAAGGCACAGCTGTTCTTAACTGCGGAGATACGGAGATAACTCTTAATAAGGGCGAAACCGCCTTTATCCCTGCAGGCTGCGGAAAATATACTCTGACGGGAAAGTGCGAAGCTATACTTACAAGAATTGATTAACAGGTGATATTCAATGCGGATAAAAAGCCTTGCAGGCGACAGAAATTTCTATAAGACGGTGCTGCGTACAGCTGTCCCCATAATGCTCCAGAACGGAATAACAAATTTTGTTTCGCTGCTGGACAATGTAATGGTGGGGCAGACGGGAACGGAGCAGATGTCGGGAACAGCTGTTGCAAATCAGCTTTTGTTCGTGTTCAGCCTGTGCATTTTCGGCGTTCTTTCGGGTCCCGGCATATTCGGAGCGCAGTTTTTCGGACAGGGCAGCTCCGAGGGTGTAAGGCATACCTTCAGATTCAAGGTAATAGCCGGACTTGCGGTAATGACGGCAGGAATATCGGTTTTTCTGCTTTTCGGAACAAACCTTATCTCCTCTTATCTAACGGGAAACGGGGACGAGGGTGACAAGGCGCTGATACTTGCGGCAGGACAGGATTACCTGCGCATAATGCTCATAGGACTTGTACCCTTTACCGTTACGCAGATATACGCCTCCACCTTAAGAGAAACCAACCATACCGTTCTCCCAATGGTTGCAGGACTTGCGGCGGTGGCGGTGAATCTCTTCCTTAACTGGGCGCTTATTTTCGGTAAATTGGGATTTCCTGCAATGGGCGTGAGAGGTGCGGCTGTGGCAACGGTGGTTTCAAGATTTGCCGAATGTGCCATAGTTGTCATATGGACTCACGCAAATAAGGGCAAAAACCCGTTTATTTCGGGCGCTTACAGAAGTCTTGCAATACCGGGAACGCTGGTTAAAAGAATACTTATAAGCGGTCTGCCCCTTGCCGTTAATGAGGGGCTGTGGTCGGCAGGAATGGCTGTGCTGAACCTCTGCTATTCACAATGCGGAATAGAGGTAGTTGCGGCGACAAACATTTCCTCTACCATATTCAATCTGTTTTCCGTAATTTTCATCGCTCTGGGCAACTCGGTGGGCATTATTGTGGGTCAGATACTTGGCTCGGGCGATATGGAGAAGGCAAAGGAAACGGACACAAGGCTCATCGTCTTTACCGTTGCCGCAGGAACTCTTACAGGGGCAATAATGGCGGCTTGTTCGGGAATTTTCCCGTCCTTCTATAACACAGACCAATCTGTAAGGGAGCTTGCAGGCAGCCTTATTGTTATTTCGGGAATGTTTATGCCCTTTGCGGCGTTTATGCACGCTGCATATTTTACTCTCCGTTCGGGCGGAAGGACCTTAATAACCTTCCTTTTCGACAGCGCATACGTCTGGGCGGTAACGATACCCTTTGCGGCGGTGCTTGTGAATTTTACGGAGCTTGACATTATCCCCGTGTATTTTCTCTGCCAGCTTGCAGACATTATAAAGGTAACGACAGGCTTTATTCTCGTTAAAAAAGGCGTTTGGCTCCGTGACATCGTTTCCGGAACTGAAAAAGCCTCTTAATAGATAAAGGGAACCTCTAAAAACCTCCTTCACGGCAAATCCTCTATGAGTTTCGTCATCTGCTTCGTTATCAAAGTAAACGCTGATGAGATTGAATAAATGAAGCGTTTACTTACCTTGTAATACATCAAGTATTACTGCGGTTTGATGTCTTGCAGCTGACAAAACTCATTACGAGGCTTTGCGAGCAATATGAAGTATTGCTTTGTCTCGGTTTTTAGAGAACCCCTAAAAAATCCAGAAAGGAATGACCCTGAAATGAAATACTACATCGGTATAGACCTTGGCGGAACAAATATCAAGGCAGGCGTAGTCAACGAAAACTACGAGATAATCGCAAAGGCTACCACCAAAACAAACTGCCCCCGTCCTGCAAAGGAAATTGCTGACGATATGGCTAAGGTCAGCATCGAAGCTGCCAAAAATGCCGGAATTTCCATTGACGAAGTTGAATGGATAGGCATAGGCACTCCCGGTATCGCAGACAACGTTAACGGCACTATCCCTTATTCCAACAACTTAGGCTTTGAAAATGTGCCTATCAGAAAGTATATCCAGGAGCACATCAATAAGCCCGTTTACGTTGCCAACGACGCAAATGCCGCAGCTTACGGCGAATTTGTTGCAGGTGCGGCAAAGGGTGCCTGTGACGCAGTATGCATAACCCTGGGCACAGGCGTAGGCGCTGGAGTTATTATCGGCGGAAAGATATTCACAGGCAGAAACCTTGCAGGAACGGAAATAGGTCATATGGTCATCACCGTTGACGGCCCTCAGTGTACCTGCGGAAGAAAGGGCTGCTTTGAGGTTTATTCCTCCGCAACGGGTCTTATCAATATGACTAAGGAAGCAATAAAGAACAACCCCGATTCGATTCTTGCCAAATACGAACAGGAGGACGGAAAGGTCTCCGCACGCCATGCCTTCAACGCAATGAGAGCAGGGGACGAGGCAGGAAAGGCTGTTGTTGACAAGTATATCAAGTACCTTGCAGCAGGTATTACCAACGTTATCAACATTTTCCAGCCCGATATTCTCTGTATAGGCGGCGGCGTGTGCAACGAGGGCGACCCCCTTATGGTACCTATGAAGGAGCTTGTTAAGAAGGAAGTTTACACAAGAATGCTTGACTGCAATACCGAAATAACCGTTGCAAAGCTGGGCAACGACGCAGGTATCATCGGTGCAGCCTTCCTCGGAAACGCCGAATAATGGGCAGGCTTGATTATTTCGCAGGAAACGGTCAGAGTGCGGACATATTTATGGAAAACCAGAAGCGTTATGCTGCACTTAAAAAGGAGGAGCTGGAGGGAATACCCGAAGGCGAGATAGTTTCCGCAGTAACAGGCTGGATAGAGGGCAAATTTGCCGAGGACTGGTCTGATATGTGCGAAAAGATAAATTCTCTGCCAACGCCCTGCCTTAACGTCTACTGCGCCGATTATACAGCAAAGGAAGTTCTCGGCGGCGGCTTTGCGCAGGTGTTCTTCAACACCTCTCCCGACTTCGTTTCCGCAGCGGCAGACGGGTTCCGTGCGGTAGGCTGCGAAAAAACGGCTTCTGCGGTGGATAAGGCTCTTGAGATACACAAGGGACTTGACAAAAAGGGCGGAAGAAGCCTTGAGGACTTTTTAAGCCTTGCCGAAAACAGCGATTACGCCGAAGCAGACAGGGATTTCCTTGACGCTTATGACGAAAAACGGTTTGCTTCCCTTGTTTATAAATACGTTATTCATTATAAAAAATATTTTGGTGAAGAATAAAACGGTTGATCAACAGGATTATTATTAATTGAAAGGATAGATCAGAATGGCATGTAATGAATGCAAAAACTTTTTCTGCGACGGCGCCGATAAGGCTCCACAGCGTTCTCTTTTCAATGCGCTGGGCTTTACAAAGGAAGAAATGGAAAGACCTCTTGTAGGTATCGTTTCCTCCTACAACGAGATAGTTCCCGGTCATATGAATATCGACAAGATCGTTGAAGCAGTTAAAACAGGCGTTTCAATGGCAGGCGGCACTCCCGTTGTTTTCCCTGCAATTGCCGTTTGTGACGGTATCGCAATGGGACACGAGGGAATGAAGTATTCTCTCGTTACAAGAGGTCTTATTGCCGATTCCACCGAATGTATGGCAAAGGCTCACCACTTTGACGCTCTTGTTATGATACCCAACTGCGATAAGAACGTTCCCGGTCTGCTTATGGCTGCGGCAAGAATAAACGTCCCCACTATCTTCGTTTCGGGCGGCCCTATGCTTGCAGGTCACGTTAAGGGCAGCAAGACCTCTCTTTCAAGTATGTTCGAGGCTGTAGGCGCATACACCGCAGGCAAAATAACGGAAGAAGAGTTTGAAGAATACGAAAACAAGGCTTGCCCCACCTGTGGAAGCTGCTCGGGTATGTACACCGCAAACTCCATGAACTGTCTTACCGAAGCTATCGGTATGGGTCTTAAGGGCAACGGAACCATTCCTGCGGTTTATTCCGAAAGAATACGCCTTGCAAAGCAGGCAGGTATGCAGGTAATGGAGCTTTACAGAAAGAATATCCGTCC
>JALEJQ010000106.1 GCA_022769565.1 Oscillospiraceae bacterium | reverse complement strand
CCTTTAAAACCTGCAGCATAGTTTTTGGAGTTATGGGCGGAGTTTTTATAATTTCCGTTATAATTGAAATACTGATCTTCTCCGCTTCTATCGCTTATATGTAATGAGGTGACAGCTATGGAGAACAAAAAGTTCCGCAGGCTCCTTGCGATAATTGCGGCTGTTGGCATTTTATGCACGACAGGACTTACGGGGTACACGGTTTACCTTAAAGAACACTGCTCTATCCTTACGTTTATAAGCAACGAGTAACGGAGGGCGGCTATGACGAAAAAACAATGGCTTATCATTATTTTTACGGCGGCGGCATTCGTGGTTTTTGACCTTGGCATATATTTCTGCTTCACTTCAAGGTATATTGACCGCTCCCCCGAGCTTATGAAAAGCAGTTCGATAGAGCTTGACAAGTATCTTCCCTTTGAGGAAAATTCTCTTGCTGTAAAAACGGAAACAGACCTTACCCTTTCGGGGGAGCTTCCCGTTCTGGACGGCGCAACGGCGCTTTTCCCCATTTATTCAGCTTTTATGAACGCATACTACCCCGAAGGAAGCTGCGAGTTCACGGGTGACGGCTTTACGGAAGAAAGCCTGCTGCAGAAAACAGGCACCACGGGCGCATACAAGGCTATATGCGACGGCACGGCGGACATTATTTTCGTCGCACAGCCCTCGGAAAAGCAGCTTGAATATGCGGAAGGTCAGGGAGTAACGCTGGAGTTTGTTCCCATTGGCTATGAAGCCTTTGTGTTTATTGTAAATTCGGACAATCCCGTGAACGGTCTTACCGCAGAGCAGATAAAGGATATTTACAGCGGCAAAATCAAGAACTGGAAAGAGCTTGGGGGCGAAAACACGCCCATTATACCCTTGCAGAGAGCGGAAAACAGCGGCTCTCAGACGGCAATGGTGTCCTTTATGGGCGACACTCCCCTTATGGAGCCGCCTGCGGTACTTTTCGGCAGGTCAATAGGCTACTCCTTCCGCTTTTACGTTTCGGACATTTCGGGAAAACAGGACATAAAAATGCTTTCCGTCAACGGCGTTTACCCCGACAAGGAAAGCATACGAAACGGCAGCTATCCCGTAACGGACTGCTTCTATGCCGTTTACCGCAAGGACTGCACAAATGAAAATGTAACTCTGCTCATTGACAGGATTCTTTCTCCCGAGGGGCAGGATATTATAGAACGCACCGGCTATGTCGGAATAACTGATTGAAAGGAAAAATTATTATGCTTACAAGCAAACAGCGCTCTGTATTAAAGGGCATTGCCGCAAAGGAGGACACTATTCTCCAGGTTGGCAAAAACGGAATCATAGATACACTTGTTGTACAGGTCTCGGACGCATTAAAGGCGAGAGAGCTTATTAAAATGAAGGTGCTTGACGGCGCAATGCTCACCGCAGAGGAAGCTGCAAACGAGCTTGCGGAAAAGACCAAATCTGAGGTCGTTCACGTTATCGGCAACAAGTTCGTGCTTTTCAAGAGAAATCCTCAGAAGCCGAAGATAACCTTCTGATATGAAAACGGCAATTTTCGGGGGCAGCTTCAACCCCGTTCACAACGGGCATATAAATCTTGTTAAGGAGATTTGCCGAAAGGTAAGCCTTGACAGGGTAATAGTTATGCCGACCTATATTTCGCCCTTCAAAAAGGACGACAGCGGCTTTGTTGCAAAGGGAAAGGACAGGCTTGAAATGTGCAGGCTTGCCTTTGAGGACTGCGTCTTTGCAGAGGTAAGCGATTACGAGCTTTCACGGGCGCAGGTCAGCTATTCGGCAGACACCGTTGCGCATTTTCGGGACATTTACCCCGACGACGAGCTTTTCTTCATAATGGGCAGCGATATGCTGCTTTCCTTTGAAAAATGGCACAGGTACAGGGATATACTGAAAATGTGCAGCATTATCGCCGCTTCAAGAGAGGATAAACAAAGCGACCTTGAACTTCTTGAAGAAAAGGCAGAGCAGCTTCGTGCTTACGGGCAGGTCATAATTACGGAAATTTCAGCTTATGAAATGTCCTCTACCTTAATTCGTGAAAAAATTATGAAAAATCAGGATATAGCTTGCTATATGCCGGAAAAAGTAGTAAAATATATTGAAGATAACCATATTTACGGATAAAGGATTGAGGAAAATGTATTCGGATGCGGAGCTTACGGACATTTTAAGCATAAGACTTTCCAAAAAAAGATTTACACACAGCCTTAACGTGGCGGCGGAGGCAAAAAAGCTGGCGGAATTCTACGGCTACAAAGACCCCGGCGAGGCTTACACCGCAGGTCTTGTTCACGACTGCTGCAAGGAGATACCAACTGAGGAGCAGCTTGCAATGGTGAAGAAATCACGGCGTAACGTCTGTGACGCGGAGCTTGCCACCCCTGCACTTTACCACGCCATTGCCGGAGCCTACTATGCGGAGCACGTTTTCGGCTTTACGGACGAGGATTTTCTTAACTCCATACGCTATCACACCACAGGCAGGGCAAATATGAGCCGCATTGAGGAGATAGTTTACCTTGCCGACCTTATTTCCGCCGAGCGCAGCTACAAGGACGTTGATAAAATGCGCAAGGCAGCATACCAGAGCATTGACAAGGCTATGCTTGCGGCGCTGAGATTTTCGGTAACGGAGGTAGTGGGCAAAGGCTCCCTTCTTCCGCTCCACACCATTGAGGCTTACAACCAATACACGCTGACAGCAAGAGAAGAAGAACAGAACAACTGAGAAAGGATGATTATTTATAATGACTCAGCAGGAAATGCTTGAAATCGCTGTTAAGGCTCTCGACAGCAAAAAAGCGGAGGACATACAGGTAATAAAAATAAAGGATCTGTCCATAATCGCAGACTACCTTATCATTGCCGACGGTACTTCTTCAACCCAGACAAGAGCCCTTGCGGACGAGGTGGAATTCAAGCTGGGCGAAGCAGGCGTCAAGCCCCGTCAGGTTCAGGGCAACAACGGCTCAAACTGGATAATTCTTGATTATTCCGATATTGTTATCCACGTTTTCTCCAAAGACCAGAGGGAATTCTATAACCTTGAGCGCTTATGGAACGACGGTGAGCAGATAGATGTTTCCAAATGGGTAAAGTCAAACTGACTTAGGCAAACTGACTTAGTCAAACTGACCTTTGCTCAGACAATAGGAAAATCATAAAATTTAGTATAAAGGATTGATAAAAATGGCTGAACGCTACGATCATGCCGCAATAGAAAAGAAATGGCAGAAATACTGGGAGGAGAATGAGACCTTCAAGACCGATGTATGGGATTTCTCCAAGCCCAAATACTATGTTCTTGATATGTTCCCCTACCCTTCAGGCGTTGGTCTTCACGCAGGACACCCCGAGGGCTACACCGCTACAGACATTGTTTCCCGAATAAAGAGAATGCAGGGCTACAACGTTCTTCACCCTATGGGCTACGACTCCTTCGGTCTGCCTGCGGAGCAGTATGCCGTAACTACAGGCAATCACCCCAACGGCTTTACTCAGGAAAACATAAAGACCTTCTCAAAGCAGCTGAAAGAGCTTGGCTTTGACTATGACTGGTCAAAAATGATAGCTACCTCCGACCCGAGCTTCTACAAGTGGACACAGTGGATATTCAAGCAGCTTTATCTTGACGGCTATGCAAAGTATGTTGATATGCCCGTTAACTGGTGCGAGGAGCTTGGCACCGTGCTTTCCAACGATGAGGTCATTGACGGCAAGTCCGAGCGCGGCGGCTATCCCGTTGTAAGAAAAAATATGAAGCAGTGGGTCATCGACCAGCCTGCTTTTGCTGAAAAGCTCCTTGAAGGACTTGAAGAGATAGACTGGCCGGAATCCACAAAGGCTATGCAGCGCAACTGGATAGGCAAATCCACGGGCGTTGAGGTAAAGTTTGATATTGTGGGCGGCGGCGAGTTCAGCATCTACACCACCTGTATCGAAACTATTTACGGCATCACCTTTATGGTGCTTGCTCCAGACGGCGACATCGTTAAATCCCTTATGCCCCGTATAACCAACAAGGACGAGGTACAGGCATACATTGACGAGACCTTAAAGAAAAACGATATGGACCGCACCGAGCTTAACAAGACCAAGTCGGGCTGCGAGCTGAAAGGCGTTACCTGCATAAATCCCGTTAACGGCAAGGAAGTCAGAATGTTCATCGGCGATTTCGTTCTTGCAAGCTACGGCACAGGTGCAGTTATGGCTGTTCCCTCTCACGACCAGCGTGACTTTGAGTATGCCATAGCGCACAACATTGATATGATACAGGTAATTGACGGCGATGAAAAGCTGGGACACGTTGACGTTTCCGAAAAGGCTTTTGAAAAGGGCGATTACCTCGGCAAGGGCTACAGACTTATAAATTCCGAGGAATTCACCGGTCTTACCGTTGAAGAGGCAAAGGAAGCCATTACTTGCAAACTTGAAAAAATGGGCGTTGCAAAGCGCACCACAAACTATCATTTCAGAGAATGGATATTTGCCCGTCAGCGTTACTGGGGCGAGCCTGTTCCCGTTGTTCACACCGAGGACGGCAAAATACACGTTCTTGCCGATGAGGAGCTTCCTCTCATTCTTCCCGAGCTTGAAGATTACAAGGGCAAAAACGGCAAGGCGCCTCTTGAAAATGCGACCGAGTGGAAGCAGTATGACAAAAACGGCGTAAAGGGCACAAGAGAGACCTCTACAATGCCCGGCTCCGCAGGTTCAAGCTGGTACTATTTCAGATATATCGACCCCGACAACGACAAGGAATTTGCAGATCCCGAGCTGCTTAAGCACTGGATGCCTGTTGACCTTTATATCGGCGGTCCCGAACACGCTGTAGGTCACCTTATGTACTCCCGTATCTGGAACAGGTACCTTTACGACAAGGGTCTTGCACCTACCAAGGAGCCGTTTAAGAAGCTGGTACATCAGGGAATGATACTTGGCGAAAACGGCATAAAAATGGGCAAGAGATACCCCGAATATGTTGTTAATCCCAGCGACATTGTAAGAGATTACGGCGCCGATACCCTCAGACTTTACGAAATGTTCATGGGTCCTCTTGAAGTTTCAAAGCCCTGGAGCAGCTCCGGAGTTGAGGGCGCAAAGAAGTTCATCACAAGAGTATGGAATTTCTTTACCGAGCCTTCAAACCTTACAGAGGACAATGACGGCACTCTTACAAGAGTATATCACCAGACCGTTAAGAAGGTCACGGACGATTTTGAGGCACTTGCGTTCAACACCGCTATCAGCCAGCTTATGATATTTATGAACGCTGCTTACAAGGCAGGAAAGTGTCCCAAGGAGTACGCCGAGGGCATTGTAAAGCTGCTCTCCCCCGTAACTCCCCACGTTTGCGAGGAAATGTGGAGCATTCTCGGTCACGATAAGACCATTGCCTACGAAGCATGGCCTGTTTATGACGAAAAGGAGCTTGCAGTTGACGAGATAGAGATAGCTGTTCAGATAAACGGCAAGCTCAGAGGCAAGATAATGGTGGGCGTTGACGAGGAACAGGACTCCGCTCTTGCAAAAGCAAAGGAGCAGCCCGATGTAAAGTCATTCCTTGAAGGCAAGACCATTGTCAAGGAGATCTATGTCAAGGGCAGGATAGTAAATATCGTTGCAAAATAACCGCTCAGGTTATACAATGCCGATGAGGGACAAAAAAATACAGCAAAATTTGTGCAAGATTTTTGATTTATCTCTTGACAATCGGCGTATTATATTGTATAATAATGAAGTTGTATCTAATATAAACCTCTGCCTCAGCGGCAAAGGGAGGGAATCAAATTGGCAGAAATTCGTGTTGGCAAAAACGAATCCTTGGAAACTGCTCTTAAGCGTTTTAAGAGAAGCTGTGCTAAGGACGGCGTTATCGCTGAAGTTCGTAAAAGAGAACACTATGAGAAGCCTTCGGTAAAGCGTAAGAAGAAGTCCGAAGCTGCTCGTAAGCGTAAGTATTAATTTTAATATTATTATCGCTTTAGTAGAACGGCGGCAGGTATTTTTACTGCCGCCGTTCTTGTTTTGAAAGGATAGTTGCAAAATGCTGTTCAGACCAACCGCCGCCTTGAAAAGCGTGCTTGAGCTTACCCCGGAAAGACTAAAAAAAATGGGCGTGGAGGCTCTTATACTTGACCTTGACAACACGCTTACAACGCATAACAATCCCCACCCTGCAAAGGGCGTTCCCGAATGGCTGGACGAAATGCGTAAGGCAGGAATAAAGCTGCTTATCGTTTCAAACAACCATGCGCCGAGGGTGGAGCCTTTTGCAAAGGCACTGAAGCTGGATTTTGTTCCCGAGGGTGCAAAGCCGCTGCCCAAGGGCTACAATATTGCAGTAAAAAAGTTCGGTCTGCCCAAGGAAAAGGTCTGCGCAGTGGGCGACCAGATATTCACGGACATTCTCGGGGCGAATCTTGCAGGGATAAAGTCGGTGTTTGTTTATCCCATTGAGTTTGAAAGCGGATTTTTCTTTAAAATTAAAAGGTTTTTTGAAAAGCCGTTCAGACCCAAGAATTTCTTATAAAGGTGATATTGTATGATAACAAAAAAATGCAAGGACTGCGGAAAGGAATTTACCATTAACGATGGAGAAATAGACTTTTACCGCTCCAAAGGCTTTGAACTTCCCAACAGATGCAAAAGCTGCCGTGATAAAAGGAAAAGCCAAAAAGCTGCCCCTGCTGCACAAAGCAGTAACGGCAAAAACAGCCGCTCCAAGTCCGTTCTGACCGCTGTACTTATTGCAGCTGTATTGCTGATAGCTCTGATAGTAAAGGTTTCGGATGTTATAACACCCGTACAGACATCCTTACCGGAAATTACAGACACTTCCGTTTATACAGCAGAGAAAACAACGCCTGCTGTAACCACTTCTGCCCTCACATCAACGGAAATAACGTCAGAACTTGCTGATATGACTACTGCGGCAGAAACCACATCTGCATATCCGGAAACCACAATATCCGCCGCCCAAGTCACAACAACAGCTGAACCGGAACAACAAGTTCTTCATTTCCGCAGCAATAAACTTCTTGAAGAACATTACGAAAAGCACGGCATTGATATGGGATTCAGCTCCGCAGCCGATTACGAAGCCGCAGCAGCAGCCGTTGTCAACTCCCCAAATGCTCTCCACAAGATTGAAAAGGAAGATAACGATGATGTTTACTACATCGAAAGCACAAATGAGTTTGTAATAGTTTCCACCGACGGCTATATCAGAACATATTTCAGTCCCGACAGCGGAAAAGATTATTTCGATAGACAATAAATTAAGAGGTTCCCTTAACAAAAAACAAAACCGCCGAGGAAAACTCCTTCGGCGGTCTTGCTGTATATAGGTAACGAATTAAGCGAAATATCTGTCGAGCAGACCCTTGAATGCTCTGCCGTGTCTTGCTTCGTCCTTAGCCATTTCGTGAACGGTGTCGTGGATAGCGTCAAGATTAAGCTCCTTAGCCTTCTTTGCAAGCTGGAGCTTACCTTCGCAAGCGCCGCTCTCAGCCTGATAGCGCATTTCAAGGTTCTTCTTTGTGGAATCGGTAACAACTTCGCCGAGAAGCTCTGCAAACTTAGCTGCGTGTTCTGCTTCTTCGTAAGCTGCCTTCTCATAGTAAAGACCAACTTCGGGGTAGCCCTCTCTGAAAGCAACTCTTGCCATTGCAAGGTACATACCAACCTCGGAACATTCACCGTTGAAGTTCTGTCTGAGGCCTTCGATGATCTCGGGGTCAACGTCCTTTGCGGAGCCTACAACGTGGTCGCAAGCCCAGAGAGCGCTGTCGTCGGAAGCGGCTGTGAACTTAGAAGCAGGTGCCTTACACTGGGGGCACTGCTCGGGAGCGTTTTCTCCCTCATAAACATAACCGCAGATTGAACAAATCCATTTTTTCATTTTAAATTCCTCCTGTAAAATTATTTTCCGCCATTCGGTAAGAAGGCGGTACCTATATACATTGCCGGAACATTCTTTTGTTCCGTAACTGTAATTAAACTATACCACAAAAGTATAGCTTTGTCAAGAGCGAAAAGTAAATTTAACAAAACTTTTTTATTTGCAAATTATTCTATCTCAGCTGACCCGTTTTAAAGCAGAAATCCCCGTTTTCAATAAGCAGCTTTACGCAGTCTCCCCGTCTTACCTCGCCGCTGATTATCTTTTTCGACAGCATATTTTCAACGTTGACGGTTATATCACGGCGGAGTTTTCTTGCTCCGCTTTTTCCGATGCCGCATTCAACCAGCTTTTCAACGGCTTCGGGACTGAATTCAAGGGAAATTTCCAAGGCACACGCCCGTCTGCGCAGACTGTCCAGCATTTTTCTTGCAATGTCCGTAAGCTCGGTAACTCTCAGCTGCTCGAACACTATCACATCGTCAAGCCTGCCCAGAAGCTCGGGGCTGAAATAGCTGCGCACCTCCTTCATAACGCCCCGTTCGGCTTCCGCTTCTCCGCTGCGGATAAAGCCAACGCCCTTGTTTTCCGTCAGATTTGCCGCACCGATATTTGAGGTAAGGATAACTACCGTGTTGCGGAAGCTGACAGACCGTCCGCTGCTGTCCGTAAGGGTACCCTCTTCAAATATCTGGAGCAGGATATTGTTTATATCGCTGTGAGCCTTTTCTATCTCGTCAAAAAGCACTACGCTGTAGGGCTGCCTGCGCACCCTTTCCGTAAGCACGCCGCCGTCCTCGTAGCCAACATATCCGGGAGGAGAACCAACCAGCTTTGAAACGCTGTGCTTCTCCATATATTCCGACATATCAAAGCGGATAAGCGCCTTTTCATCGCCGAACAGAGCCTCCGCAAGCGCCCTCGAAAGCTCCGTTTTGCCCGAACCCGTAGGTCCCGTGAAAAGGAAACAGCCTATAGGGCGCTTGGGGTCTTTAAGTCCCGAACGCCCAAGCCTTACTGCGTCCGCAACTGCCTTTACCGCCTTGTCCTGACCTATCACCCGTCTGTGAAGCTCATCTTCAAGGTCAAGAAGCCGCCTGCTTTCCTCGGCGGTTATTTTTTTCAGCGGTATGCCCGTTATATCGGAAATGACCTCCGCAACGCTTTCACGGTTCACCACCACCTTTTTTTCCTCGCTTGAACTGTACCAGCTTGGCAGGCTGCGGTATTTTTCGGCGCTTTTGCTCTGAAAAGACACTTCCTCCGCCTTTTTCTGCGCAGACTGCCTCTCTATCATACGCTTCAGGCTTTCCGCAAGCTGGCTGAGGGTCTGGGGCGTTGAAGAAGCCCTCATACGCTCTCTTGAAGCCGCCTCGTCAATAAGGTCAATGGCTTTGTCGGGGAGATAACGTCCCGGCTGATAGCGCACGGAAAGCTCCACAGCCGCACGTACAGCCTCGTCGGTTATCTCGGCGTTGTGGAAATCCTCATAGCACTTTTTTAAGCCGCTTATTATCTTTACCGCTTCTTCCTCCGTAGGCTCACCTATCATCACCTGCTGAAAACGGCGGTCAAGGGCAGCGTCCTTTTCGATGAAACGGCGGTATTCGTTAATGGTGGTTGCGCCTATTATCTGCAGCTCGCCTCTTGCAAGCTGTGGTTTCAGTATATTTGCGGCGTCAATTGCACCCTCCGCCGCTCCTGCGCCCACGATAGTGTGAAGCTCGTCTATAAACAGGATTATATTTCCGCAGCCTGCCACTTCTTCAAGGCACTGCTTAACTCTTTCCTCAAAATCCCCCCGATACTTTGCGCCTGCAAGCATTGAGGTAAGGTTAAGGGAAAAAATATGCTTATGGCGTATAACTTCGGGAACGTTCCCCTCGGCAAGCATAGCAGCAATGCCCTCTACAACGGCGGTCTTGCCCACGCCTGCTTCGCCTATAAGGCAGGGGTTGTTCTTGCTCCGCCTTGACAATATCTGTATGACACGTTCTATCTCCTTTTCACGGCCGATAACGGGGTCGCACTTGTTTTCGGCGGCTTCCTTTGTAAGGTCACGGGCGTATTTGGAGAGGGTCGGCAACTTCATCTCTCCGCTGCACCGCGGCGATGTTACCGCGGAGCAGGCACCCGATATTCTCGATATATTTCCGCCAAGGTCGTTAAGGATAGTGACTGCGGTACAGCCCTCCTGACTTAAAAGCGCCGCAAGCAGATGCTCCGTTCCTGCAAGCCTTGAACCGACAGTTACGGCTATCTCCTCCGCTTTTTCTATGGTACGCCTTGCCGCAGGAGTTACAGAATCATCGCTTACAACCGAGGGTTCTCCCCTGCCAACAAGTTCGACTATCTTTTTCAGAACGTCCCCTTCGCTTATTCCGCACATTCTGAACGCACCCGAAGCCGTGCAGCCCTGCTCGCTTATAAGGGAAAGGAGTATATGCTCGCTGCCCACATAGGTATGCCCCAGCTTGCCTGCCTGCAAAAAGGCTTTGTTTATGACAGTATTTGCTTTTTTGGTAAAGCTTTCTATATTATACATTACCGTGACCATTCCTTTCCGGGGCATAAGCCCCGTGTACCAAATATCATTCAATATTCAGTTATATTATCCCACTGATTATGCAAAATATTTGTCATACTAAGAACCAATTAACAACTGACAAAAATCAAGCATGATCTTATGTCAGTTTTATTGGTTATTTGTATTTCATATGGAATTGATTACAGTTAAAATCTCTCAAATTATGTGTTAACAAAAAAGGGCTGCTGCACGTTAATTAAATGCAGCAGTCCCTTTTGATTTACAGAACGCAGATCATATCAAAGTCCGTTAGGATTCTTCTGTGTGAAGTTCCAGCTGTCCTCACACATCTTATCTATATCATACTTAGCTTCCCAGCCGAACATTGCCTTTGCCTTGTCGGTGTTTGCATAGAATTCCGCAATGTCGCCCGGTCTTCTGTCTGCTATCTTATAATTTATCGTTTTTCCGCTTGCCTTCTCAAATGCGCGGACAAGCTGGAGCACGCTTGTACCCTTGCCTGTACCAAGGTTAACGGCTTCCGTGCCCGTATGTTCAAGGACATATTTTACTGCGCAGAGGTGACCTCTTGCAAGGTCTACAACGTGGATATAATCTCTTACGCCCGTTCCGTCAACTGTATCGTAATCATCGCCGAAAACGCTGAGGCACTGGAGCTTGCCGACTGCTACCTGAGCTATGTAAGGCATAAGGTTATTGGGTATGCCGTTGGGATTCTCGCCGAGAAGTCCGCTTTCGTGTGCGCCGATAGGGTTGAAGTAACGGAGAAGTGAAACGCTCCATTCGCTGTCAGCCTTTGCGGTGTCCATAAGTATCTGCTCGATCATTACCTTTGTATAGCCGTAAGGATTAGTTGCGGAGGTGGGCATCGTTTCAACGTAGGGAATGGGGTTGTTCATGCCGTAAACCGTTGCGGAGGAGGAGAACACCATTCTCTTGCAGCCGTTTTCTCTCATTGCACGGATAAGGTTGATGGTTCCGCTTATGTTATTGTAGTAATATTCAACAGGCTTTGCGCAGGATTCGCCTACCGCTTTCAGACCTGCAAAATGGATAACCGCATCTATCTTATTTTCCTTAAAAATCTTTGAAGTGCCTTCGTAATCAAGCATATCGGTTTCATAGAACTTGAAGTCCTTTCCCGTTATCTGCTTTATCCTGTTAAGTGCTTCGGGCTTGGAGTTGCAGAAATTGTCCATAATGACAACGTCATAGCCTGCCTCAAGAAGCTCCACGCAGGTATGGCTTCCGATAAAGCCTGCGCCGCCGGTCACAAGTATCGTACTCATAAAAATACATCCTCTCCGAAATAAATTCCGAACAAAAACGCCGCAGAAATCTCTTGCGGCGCATTGATCTCTATTAAATTATACCATTATCGGACAAAGATGTCAATAATTATTCTGCCGCTGTGCACTTGGAAAATCCGTCTATGCTGATATAATCAAGAGCCTTGTCGGTGCTCCAGAAGAACCTTTCCTCGCCAACATCGGATGTAAGACCGCAGCGGTCGAACATTTCCTTTACGGGGGGCTGTATAGCGGTGAAAAGCACGGTTATATCCTTTGCCGCAAGAGCGCTTACAAACTCCTGAAGCACCTGAACGCCGCTTGCGTCCGCAAAGGGAACGCCTCTCATGGAGAAAATGACGGTCTCCTTGTCCTCAATTCCGCTGAGCTTATCTTCAAGCTGGCTCGATGTTCCGAAGTAGAGCGGACCTGTGATATATACCACAGAGGTCTTTCCTGCCTCGATATTTCCCGCATTGCCGGGCATTCTTTCGGGGTCAACGTCCGCAACGCTTATCTGCATATCGGAAACTTTGAGCACGAACATTACAACGGAGAAAAGAACGCCTATAAGTATTGCGATAGTAAGGTCAAACACCACCGTTGCAGCCATTGTGATAAGGTACTGCGCCATCTGGGTCTTTATCTTGCGGCTGAAAATACCTCTTATTACTGCCCAGTCGTTCATTCTCCAAGCCGTCATCATAAGCACTCCTGCAAGAGCCGCAAGAGGTATTCTTGAAATAACGGGCGCAAGAAGGAACATTGAAAGAAGCAGAACAACGGCGTGGAAAACGCTTGTAAGACGGGTCTTTCCGCCTGCTTTTATGGCAACTGCGGTTCTTGCTATAGCGGCAGTTGCAGGAACTCCGCCGAAGAAGGGTATCACCATATTTCCGATGCCCTGTGCGATAAGCTCCTGATTTGCATCCAGCTTTTCGTTCTTCATTCTTCCTGCAGAAGCGCCGCAGAGCAGGCTTTCTATAAGTCCGAGAGCGGCTATGGAAATGGCAGGAACGATAAGTCCCTCCACCTGTTCAAGAGTTACTGCGGAAAGGTCAAGTCTGTCGGGAAGAAATACTGTCTTTGGTATCTCCCCTACCTGCGCAACGTCAAAATCAAAGATAAACTCGCAGGCTGTAGCAAGTATTATAGCCGCCAGGGACGACGGGAAATACTGGTTTATCTTTTTCGGGTAAAGCGCCATGAAAAGCACCACCGCTGCGCCTATTATAAATGTTGTAAGGCTGAAATGCTGCTCCGTTGTGAAGTAGCTGACAGTTTTTGAGATAGTTGAATCTCCGCTGCAGGTCAGACCCGTGAAGTTGTTTATCTGACCGAAGGCAATGATTATTGCAATGCCCGAGGTGAAGCCCGTTATAACGGGAAGGGGCAGATAAGAAACTATCTTGCCAAGTTTCAGAAGTCCGCATATGAGCAGGATTATGCCCGACATAAGGCTTGCGATAAACACGCCCTGGAGCTGATATTTCGCAACAAGTGACAGCAGTATTGCCGTCATTGCACCCGTAGGACCGGATATTTGGTAGGAACCGCCGGAAAGCAGTCCTATTATAACGCCTGCAACGATAGCCGTGATAAGTCCCGAAGCAGCCGTTGCGCCCGATGAAACGCCGAACGCAAGCGCCAGCGGAAGTGCCACCGCAGCAACGGTTATTCCGGCAAGCATATCCTTGCTCAGACTTTTGCCGTTATAGCCTTTAAATTCCGTTTTAAGTCTTTCCCCGTAGTTTTTAAAGATATTCAAGTTAATTATCCTTCCTTTTCCCCAATTATCGCTAATATCAACAAAATTCAGCAAGAATAATTTTACTACCGTTTACCCAAAAACACAAGTAGAATATATTTATACTATCAACGGTAAAATTGTGCATTTTGCCGCAAAAGGTCACTTTTCCCCCTTTTGTCTGCGGAACATCTTTCTCCAGCTGTAAAAGCCGTACATATCGTTAACAAAAAACATAACGAAGCACAGCACCATAGGAAGAAAGGACAGGTCGCTGAACGAAGCGTACACCCACAGCACTATCAGCACAAGGTCGTTTGAAGCGTAAGCGGCGGCGTAAAAGGGACTTCTCAGCATTGCAAGACCTGCCGCAAGGAAGCTGGTGGCAACGGAAATGGTGCTGAACAGCAGATTCGCCGTACCCAACGCCTTTAATATAAAGTAAAACAGCACCGTTGCCACAATATCCGCAGCAATAAGTATGAGCCACTTGCGGCGTGTCATTGAGCTTACAGCCACCTCGTTCTCGCTGTAGGGATTTTTCAGCCACGTTACCACCGAGGCTATGGCAATGGGCATTGTCATACCCACATAGGTCGCCATTTCGCCGTAGTAGCGGAATTCCCACGAAACTGCGGCATAAAGCAGGCTGAAAGCCACCGTTAAAAGCTGCCCCATAACGTCTCCCCTTGCAATAAATATAAGTGCGGTCACTCCCGTAAGAGAAGCGGCAAGGGTAAGTAAATCGCCGCTCCCTCCGACAACAAATGAAGCGGCAACAACTGTCAGGGAAACTATCCACAGTATCCGCTCGAATTTATTAAGGTTTTTAACAGACTTTCTAAGGCTTATTTTCATTTTGACCTCCAACAAAAAGCGTCCGCTGCGTATCTTCAAAGGCCTGATGATACGCAGCGAACGCAAAAGCATTCGCTCTGCCCGGCGGCAGTTCTTATTCAATGAATGAATTATAGCACACAAAAATGGTTATGTCAAGAACGGGCGAAATGTATTTTAACGCATTTATCTTGTAATACTACGTCCCATTTAAAACTTTGCTTTATTGATGCAGTTGACTATCAAAATACTGCGTTTCTAGTAATACCACAGATTTTTTAGAGGTGACGGCATAGTAGGAGCGCTCTTTCCTTGAAACCGCAAACAATATCGCCTTGCAAAATTCACCAAAACACCGGTAGCGGTGACCTGGAGAGGGTTGGAGGTTTGGGGAAAGAGAGTGCAGAGGGAAAACCGCAAGGGGGATAGGGGGAGGGCGGCCCAGCGTCCCTTTTGTACCAGAGCGCCTCCCCCTGTCCCCCTGAAGGTTGTCCCTTTGCAGCAGTTGTGCTATGCCGCAGCGCTTAACATCAAGCTGATTCGTTAAATAATACAAATAACCAATAAAACTGTAGGGGTTCTCTAAAAACCGAGACAAAGCAATACTTCATATTGCTCGCAAAGCCTCGTTATGAGTTTCGTCAGCTGCAAGGCATCAAACCGCAGTAATACTGGGTGTATTGCAAGGTTTGATAACGCAGCAGATGGCGAAACTCATAGAGGATTTGCCGTGAAGGAGGTTTTTAGAGGTTCCCTGTAGACAAAAAATCTTCGCATAATCCATATATGCAAGATTATGCTCGATTTTTTGTACAGTTTTTAATTGGTTATTAGTATAAAACTATGGCGTAACGCCCGATATTATTCATTAAATTTGGAACGACTTTTTGGTTGCACCGATTTATTCGTAAAAATAACTTTCCGTTCATAACAACGTCCTACTTGGCTGCGCCGCAGAAAAATACATTTCGCTGCGCTCAATATATTTTTCTGCGGAGAATACTTTGTTTTTATGGGTTAGAAATGGCGCAATTCACATAGTCGGTTCCGCAGGTTTTGTGTTATACAAAGCCTTTATCGGTTCCGATTTTTTATGTGAATTGCGCCTTTGGATTTTTTATTTTGATTGGTTTAACATTACAATGCGTTAAGCCTTACTTTAGGGGGTTTCGCTCTCTGCGGAGAGCGACCAAAGGGCTTTGCCCTCTGGACACCCACCACCCTTTGAAAAGCGTGGACGTAAACTTTATTCTAATTGTGTAACAGCCTCCTACATAATAAAATCTTACTGCAATTTGTCCTTTCGGGAAATACCGTAATTTTTTGCTCAAAAAAGTTGATTATTTCAATTATTTGTGCTATAATGTACTTTATTATTGCATTATTTGAAAAAACGGAGGACGATTTTTATGAAAAAAGAGCTGCCGAAGCTCTACGAACCTAATGAGGTAGAGGATAAAATATACAAATACTGGATGGATAACGAGTGCTTCAAGGCTTCCGTTGACCCGAAGAAAACGCCTTACACCATTGTTATTCCTCCCCCGAATATAACAGGTCAGCTCCATATGGGACACGCCCTTGACGAGACCTTGCAGGACATTCTTATCCGCTGGAAGAGAATGAGAGGCTATTCCGCTCTGTGGCTCCCCGGCACCGACCATGCCGCTATCGCAACGGAAGCAAAGATAGTTGCTGCTATGGCGGAAGAGGGTCTTACCAAGGAGCAGATAGGCAGAGATGCGTTCATGGAGAGAGCCTGGGCCTGGAAGGCAAAGTTCGGCGGACGTATCGTTGAACAGCTGAAAAAGCTGGGCTGCTCCTGCGACTGGTCAAGAGAGCGCTTTACAATGGACGAGGGCTGCAACAAGGCTGTCCGTGAGGTTTTCGTTAACCTTTACAACAAGGGACTTATTTACAGAGGCGAGAGGTTAATCAACTGGTGTCCTCACTGCAAGACCTCCATTTCCGACGCAGAAGTAAACTACGAGGATCAGGCTGGTCATTTCTGGCACCTGCGCTACCCTCTTTCCGACGGCAGCGGCTATATCGAGCTTGCTACCACCCGTCCCGAAACCCTGCTGGGCGATACCGCAGTTGCAGTTCACCCCGAGGACGAGCGCTACAAGGATATGGTGGGCAAGACGGTCATTCTCCCTATCGTTCACCGTGAGATACCCATTGTTGCCGACGAATACGTTGAGATGGACTTCGGCACGGGCGTTGTAAAGATCACACCCGCACACGACCCCAACGACTTTGAAGTGGGTCTGCGCCATAACCTTCCCGTTATCAACGTTCTTACCGAGGACGCTAAGATAACCGCCGATTATCCCAAGTATGCAGGTATGGACAGATACGAAGCAAGAAAGGCTATCGTTGCCGACCTTGAAGCAGAGGGCGCACTTATCAAGGTTGAGGATTACAGCCATAACGTCGGCGTTTGCTACCGCTGCGGAACTACCGTTGAGCCGAGAGTTTCAACACAGTGGTTCGTTAAGATGGAACCCCTTGCAAAGCCTGCCATTGAAGCTGTTAAAACGGGCAAAACCAAGTTCGTTCCCGAGCGTTTCGACAAGATATACTATCACTGGCTTGAAAACATCAAGGACTGGTGCATTTCCCGTCAGGTATGGTGGGGACATCAGATACCTGCGTTCTACTGCGACGACTGCGGCGAAATGGTCGTTACAAAGGAAAACAGCGCAGTTTGTCCCAAGTGCGGAAAGCCTATGCGTCAGGACCCCGATACACTTGACACATGGTTCAGCTCCGCTCTGTGGCCCTTCTCAACTCTTGGCTGGCCCGAACAGACGGAAGACCTTAAATATTTCTATCCTACAAACACCCTTGTTACCGGCTACGACATCATTTTCTTCTGGGTAATAAGAATGATGTTCAGCGGCATCGAGCATACGGGAGAAGTCCCCTTTGACACCGTTCTTATCCACGGTCTTGTAAGGGATTCTCAGGGCAGAAAGATGTCCAAATCCCTCGGCAACGGCGTTGACCCTCTTGAAGAAATTGAAAAATACGGTGCAGACGCTCTCCGCTTTATGCTTGCAACGGGCAACGCTCCCGGAAACGATATGCGTTATATAGAAGAAAAGGTAAAGGCTTCCCGTAACTTTGCAAACAAGCTGTGGAACGCTTCACGCTTCGTTATGATGAACCTTCCCGACGATTTCAAGGCAGAGGGACTTCCCGAAAACCTCAACATCGAGGACAAGTGGGTAGTAAGCAAGTTCAACACCCTTGCAAAGGAAGTAAATCAGAACCTTGAAAGCTTCGAGCTTGGCGTTGCGGTATCAAAGCTGTACGACTTCATCTGGGATATTTACTGCGACTGGTACATTGAGCTTACAAAGCCCCGTATACAGGCAGGCGGCGAGACCGCACAGACTGCGCAGCAGGTTCTTGTATGGGTAATGAAGGGTATGCTCAAGCTGCTTCACCCCTATATGCCGTTCATTACGGAAGAGATATGGCAGGTACTCTGCGAGGGAGAGGGTGCAATCATGCTTTCCGATTTCCCCGTTTACGATGAAAAGCTGGCATTTGCCGAGGACGAAGCAAAGTTTGAAAAGATAATCGCCGCTATCAGGGCAATACGCAACCGCCGCAGCGAAATGAACGTACCGCCTTCCGTTAAGGCTGCGCTCCACATTGAAACTGCGGACAAGGAAATTTTTGAGCAGGGCAGGCTGTTCTTCGAGCGTCTTGCGTCTGCTTCGGAAATTGAAATTGCGGATAAGGTTGATATGCCCGACGCAGTAACGGTAGTTACCGACAGCGCAAGAATTTTCATTCCCCTTGACCAGCTGGTTGACAAGGAAAAGGAACTTGCAAGACTTAACAAGGAAAAGAAAGCCGTTCAGAAGGACATTGACTTCTCTCAGGGCAAGCTGAACAATCAGGGCTTTATCGCAAAGGCTCCCGAACAGCAGATAGAAGCCGAAAAGGCAAAGCTGGCAAAGGCACTTGAAAAAATGGCTAAGATTGAGGAATCCATCAAGGCGTTCAGCAAGTAAAAAGTGGAATTATTGTGTCGGCTGCATAAATAATGCTTTGAACTTCAAATTCACTTAACAGATACAGCAAAGGCTGCACACCATTTCTGCGGTGTGCAGCTTTTGTGATATGCAGGCGATTTAATTCCACTCTCCACTCTTCACATTCCACACTCTAAATTTTCCCAACGTTGATATTAAGGCAAAAATTAGTAAAATATATTGAATCTTGCCGTTTAATACTAATCCTCATTTGTTCGGTGGATAAAGTTGGTAGATTGAATTTCTCCTATCAAGGAAAGCGGCCACAGGCGTGCTGTCGCACGGCAAGGGAGCTTGACGACGAGTGGTGCAATTATAGCTGCCAAATTTATCTACAGGTTAAATGAGGATTAGTATAAATTCACTTAACAGATACAGCAAAGGCTGCACACCATTTTTGCGGTGTGCAGCTTTTGTGATATGCAGGCGATTTAATTCCACTCTCCACTCTTCACATTCCACACTCAAATAAGTATCGGCTGATACTGGATACCGTCAAGTGCGGCAAGTATGGTTTCGGGCAGCTCGTTGAAGTCCGCCACAAGGGAACGGGGCTTCTTTGCGCTGTCATCCTGACCGAAGGGCACGAAGTAGTAGCACTTGTAATTAAGCAGAGCGCCGATATTCTTTGCGCTGCCTGCAAGACCGTCGTTTGTTGCGGCGGCTATGACAACGGGGCGGCTGTTCCGTATGTGAGACTTAACAGCCATTGTTACGGGAGTGTCAATTATACCCATAGCCAGCTTCGCCATGGTGTTTCCCGTGCAGGGGCAGACTGCCAGAATATCAAACATTCTTTTGGGACCTATAGGCTCGGCGTCCTCAATGGTGCAGATGACCTTCCGCCCCGTTATCTCCTCGGCGGCTTTGCGGAAGCCTTCCGCCGTTCCGAAACGGGTGTCGGTGCGGGCGGCGTTGAAGGACATAATGGGAGTAAGCTCTGCGCCCAGCTCCGCAAGCCTTTTCATCTGCTCAAAGGACTTTGAAAACGTGCAGAAGGAACCGCACATTGCATAGCCTATCCTTAAACCGGAAAACGAACTGTCACTCATCGCCTTCACCCCTTTCCCCTAAAATGTTGAATATGGTCTTGCCTATGTTCACCCCGGCAGTAAGGGGCGCCACTCTTCCCGGCAGAGAAAGCAGCCATACCGCCCTTATGCCAAGCTCTGCGGCGGTGTCGAAATCCACGCCCCCCGGCTTCGAAGCAAGGTCTATGACAAGGCAGCCCTTATCAAGAAGCCGCAGCTTTGCACCGTCAAGTATCACCGCAGGAGCGGTGTTGAAAATGATCGAATACTCGCCCAGATGTTGGCTCAGGTCGCATATGCGGATATTTTTGCAGCCGTAGACCTCTGCCCAGGCAAGGTCGGAGCATTTCCGTGCGGCAACGGTCACATCTGCGTTGAAGCCGCCGAGGATATGAACGAGCATTTTTGCTATCCTGCCCATTCCAATAATAAGAATTTTCTGACCCGAAATAGTTGAAGCGGTCTCCTCCATAGCCACCTGGAGCGCACCCTCTGCGGTAGCCTCGGCGTTAAGGACGGCAAATTCCTCTCTTGCGGAATAGTCGATCGTTTCAATATTTCTCGCCGCAAACATTTCTTTTATATTATCGGTAAACCGTCCGCCGAAAGCTGTTCCGTTCTCCTTTAAGGCGGCGCAGAGCAGCTCAACGGGCAGAGTGCTGCCGGAATAGGGCATATTGACGTTTACACCGTCGTTTGAAACAGGCAGAGGCAGAATAAGATGATCTACACGTTCGTTAAGGGACATAAGGTTTTTAAGCGTATGTATCTTTCCCGACGGAACAATGCCGCTGTCAAAGCCAAGGGTATAAACAAAGCAGCCCTTCTCGGCAAGATATTCCGCAAGCCTTGCAAATCTCAGATCTCCTCCCGCCACAAGATATTTTTTCTTCATAAGATACATCCTTTCATAATCAGAAGTATGCAGATAAATTTTTCTTCCGCTTTATAATATGATAAAGGACGCTGACAGGTGACGGGAACAGAACGTTTTATAGGGTGGAATGTGGAGAGTTAAGAGTGGAGTTGATTGGTGTCTGATTGATACGTTATTATTTACAACTATTCTATATAATAGCAAAAGAGACCGCAAACGCAGTCTCTTTTGGATAAATATGAAATATACCGGCACAAGATTTCTCTTGCGGATAAATAATGTCTTTCTTTACTAAAAACGTTATATCATTTAATTATACTGTTGTCAATGTTTTTTAGGAATTTTCTTGATTGCAATTTGAAAACTCCTTGAAATACATCAAGTATTACTTCGCCATTTTGATACAATCTAACCAAAGATCTGTATGCGTAATGTGGCACACCGGATTTAATCAGCAGTTCCATAAAAACTGTTTTTATACTAATAACCATTTGTTCTATGGATAAAGACGGTGGATAGAATACGTCCAATCAAGGAAAACGACCGCAGGCAGGCTGCCGCCTGTCAAGGGAGTTTGACGCAGAGTGGGCGTATTATAGCCGCCGTATTTTATC
>JALEJQ010000105.1 GCA_022769565.1 Oscillospiraceae bacterium | reverse complement strand
CGCACAATGTGCGCCCCTACAGAAAAATAACATCGCATTTCTAAATCTGTGAGCGCAGCGAACACCTTAATTATTCATTATTCATTCTTCACTATTCATTCTTCATTTAGCGAAGCGCCTATAATTCCACTTTCAACTTTCAACTTTCCACATTCAAAATAACTCCACTCTTCACTCTCCACACTTCAAACTCATAAAAAGTATAATTTTCTCTCTTTTGGTTATAATCTTTTAAAAGAGCCGAAAACGGCATTTTAAGGAGGTTATGACATGACGGCAAAAAAGGCGGTTATTGAACAGATAATCGGACGGGAAATAATAGATTCAAGAGGAAACCCGACCGTTGAAGCGGAGGTCATTCTCACAGACGGCACCGTTGGACGAAGTGCTGCTCCAAGCGGTGCAAGCACAGGCGCTTTCGAGGCGCACGAGCTGCGTGACGGCGATGAGGAACGCTTCCTCGGCAAGGGCGTTTCGCAAGCCGTAAGCAATATCAACGGCACTATCAATATGGCGCTGAAGGGTCTGGACGCTTCGGACATTTCCCTTGTGGACAGCTCACTTATCAAGGCTGACGGAACGGACAACAAAAGCAAGCTGGGTGCAAACGCCATACTTGCGGTATCTCTTGCTTCGGCGGACGCTGCGGCGAAATTCTACGGTCTGCCCCTTTACCGCTTTATCGGCGGAATAAACGGCGTTACCCTGCCTATGCCTATGATGAACATTCTCAACGGCGGCGCACACGCTTCAAACAACCTTGATATTCAGGAATTTATGATAATCCCCAAAAGCGCAGGCAGCTTCAAGGACGGTCTGCGCAGCTGTACGGAGGTGTATCACCGTCTTGCGGCTATCCTTAAACAGAAGGGTCTGTCAACGGGCGTGGGCGACGAGGGCGGCTTTGCTCCCGACCTTTCGGGTGAGCAGGAGGCCATCGAACTTATACTTGAAGCGGTGGAACGTGCAGGGTATAAGCCGGGAGAGGACTTTGTGCTTGCCCTTGACGCTGCGGCAAGCGAATGGAAGGCACCCGACAAACGGGGATATTTTATGCCGAAAAAGAAAAGCTCCTGTTCTGCCGAGGAGCTTATTGAGGAGTGGAAGGGTCTTTGCAGCCGCTACCCCATTGTTTCCATTGAAGACCCCCTTGACGAGGAGGACTGGGAAGGCTGGAGGGAGCTTACAAAGCAGCTTGGAAAGAGCGTTCAGCTTGTGGGCGACGACCTGTTTGTTACCAATCCCACACGGCTTAAAAAGGGCATCGACAGCGCCTGCGGAAATGCTATCCTTATCAAGCTGAATCAGATAGGCACCCTTACGGAAACACTTTCGGCGGTGCGGCTTGCGCAGAAAAACAGCTATAAGGCGGTCATTTCCCACCGAAGCGGCGAGACCGAGGACACCTTCATCGCCGACCTTGCAGTAGCCTTGAACGCAGGTCAGATAAAAACGGGCGCACCCTGCCGAAGCGAGCGTACAGCCAAATATAACCGTCTGATACGCATTGAAGAGGAGCTTAACAAGGGGGTAAAGGCGCAATGATAATGGACTATGTTTGGGCATTCGTCATCGGCGGACTTTTCTGCGCCGTGGGACAGGTGCTTATCGACTATACAAAACTTACCCCTGCAAGGATACTGACAGCATACGTCGTGGCAGGAGTTATCCTGGGCGCTTTGGGCTGGTATAAGCCCCTTGTGGACTTTGCCGGAGCCGGAGCAAGCGTACCCCTGACAGGGTTTGGGAACGTTCTTGTTGAGGGCGTAAAAAAAGCCGTGGATGAGAATGGTTTTTTGGGTATATTCACAGGCGGACTAACGGGAGCAGCAGGCGGCATAACGGCGGCAATGATATTTGCGCTGATCGCTGCGCTTTGTTTTAAGTCTAAGGAAAAGTAATTATGTAACAAAAAGCTGTTCAACCGCGAAGCGGAATAAAGTTTACGTCCACGCTTTTCAAAGGGTGGCAGGGGTCAAGGGGGCAGCGCCCCTTGTCGCTCCCGCAGGAGCGAAACACCCCTAAAGTCGGGCATAACGCAAAGCAACAGCAAAAGCAAATAAAGTAATAAATCCAAAGGCGCAATTCACACCAAGAAACGGAGCAAAATAAAGTTTGGCATAAAACAAACTTTGCTGACCCGTTAATGTGAATTGCGCCTATTCTTACATATCAAGATAAAGTATCCTCGGATAAAATGTGCGGAGCGTAGCGACGGGCATTTTTATCCGACACGACAAACTATGTAACGGTTGCCCAGACAAAGCCTGTTAAACCGCACCAAAAGCGCTGACCCACGGGCGCACAATGTGCGCCCCTACAAAGATAATGCGAAATAACGCTGATTTTGTGCGGAAACCTACAAAAATGAATGAACAGTAAATAATCGGGTGTGGAACGGGCGGATATGGAATCCGCCACAACATTTTTGAAATTTAGAGCAGCGCTTATAATTCCGAATTACGCATTCCGAATTCCGAATTTAATATCATGCTTTTCTCAAGTTCACTCCGTCATAAACCACCCTGTCGCCCTCGTCAATGCCAAGGCGGTAAAGGAGAGCATCGCTTTCCGTTATCCACAGCACAGCGCCGCTTTCGTCACAAAGCCTGACCTTCACCGTAGGCTCCTGACCGTCGGGAACGCCCTCGCAGCCATAGTCGTTTTCTATTATTTTTATCACGGTGTACACATTGTCCATATGAAACGCTCTCCGTTTTCCTGCAATTTACAGATTTATTATACTATATTGGCGTTATAAAGTCAATAAAATGCGTTTTTCCGACTTACCGTAAATAATTACGGTAAATATGCCGAAAAGTAAAAATATACTTGCTTTTTTGTTTGAAAAAAGGTATAATAAAAGTAATATTGTTTAATTCATTAATGGAGGACTGAAATCATGCCGATAAAATACATTTTCGTGACCGGCGGCGTTGTGTCAGGTCTTGGAAAGGGCATTACCGCCGCTTCCCTCGGACGTCTGCTCAAAGAAAGAGGCTACCGTGTAACTATCCAGAAGTTCGACCCCTACATCAACCTTGACCCCGGCACTATGTCGCCCTATCAGCACGGCGAAGTGTTCGTTACCGACGACGGCGCAGAGACCGACCTTGACCTTGGTCACTATGAGCGCTTCATTGACGAAAATCTGTCCGTAAACTCCAACGTTACAACGGGTAAGATATACTGGACCGTCCTTAACAAGGAGCGCAGAGGCGATTACCTTGGCGGTACGGTACAGGTCATTCCCCATATCACCAACGAAATAAAGGAACGTGTCTACCGTGTAGGCAAAGAAAAGGACACCGACATTGTTATAACCGAGATCGGCGGCACCGTTGGCGACATCGAATCCACGCCCTTCCTTGAAGCTATCAGACAGGTAGTTACCGAGGTAGGACGTGAGAACGCTATGTATATCCACGTTACTCTCGTTCCCTACATCGCAGGCTCGGAGGAGCTTAAATCCAAGCCTACACAGCACTCCACAAAGGAGCTGCTTTCAATCGGAATTCAGCCTAACGTTATCGTCTGCCGTTCCGAAAAGGAAATTCCCGAGGATATGAAGAAGAAGATAAGCCTGTTCTGCAACGTTCGCCCCGAGGACGTTATTCAGAACCTTACAGCTCCTTCTCTTTATGAGGTTCCGCTCTGGCTTGAAAAAGAGGGTCTTGCAAGCGCTGTCTGCCACCACCTTAACCTTGAAGACCGCAAGCCTGACCTTAACGAGTGGATAGAAATGGTGAACCGTACAAAGGCGGCTGCGGAAACCGTCACTATCGGTCTTGTGGGTAAGTACGTTGTTCTCCACGACGCTTATCTTTCCGTTGCGGAGGCTCTTCGTCACGGCGGTATCGTTAACGACGCAAACGTTGATATAAAGTGGATAAATTCCGAAGAGATAACAAGAGAAAATGCGGCTGAAATGCTTTCGGGCTGCGACGGCATCATCGTTCCGGGCGGCTTCGGCGACAGAGGTATCGAGGGTATGATAGAATCTATCCGCTATGCCCGTGAAAACAAGGTTCCCCTGTTCGGCATATGCCTTGGTATGCAGATGGCTGTTATTGAGTACGCAAGAAACGTTCTCGGTCTGACGGGCGCAAACTCCACCGAATTCGGAGATACACCCTACCCCGTTATTGACATTATGGAGGATCAGAAGAACGTTACCGAAAAGGGCGGCACCATGCGTTTAGGACTTTATCCCTGCAAGCTGACGGAAGGCACGACCAGCGCAAGAGTTTACGGCGAACCGCTTATTTACGAGCGTCACCGTCACAGATGGGAATTCAACAACGCATTCAGAGCAAGACTTTCCGAAGCGGGACTTGTTATTGCAGGTCAGTCGCCGGATGAAAGACTGGTTGAGATAGTTGAGGTCAAGGATCACCCGTGGTTTGTGGGAGTGCAGTTCCACCCCGAGTTCAAATCCCGTCCCAATAAACCGCAGAAGCTGTTTGCGGACTTTATAAGAGCTTCGCTTGAAAATAAGAAGTAAAATTCTGCAAAAAAACAGCACAGCAATAATGGGATTCCAAAGGGACGAGTCCCTTTGGCGCAGGTTCTTAGGGGCGCGGAGCCCCTAAGTCGCTCTCCGCAGAGAGCGAAATCCCCCTAAACTAAGGTGCAACGCAAAGCTGCGTTAAAAGCAGCAAAGTAAAGATTACAAAGGCGCAATTCACATCAAGAATCGGAACCAAGAAAGGCTTTGTATAACACAAAACCTGCGGAACCGACTATGTGAATTGCGCCTATTTCTATCCTATAAAAACAAAGTAACCCTCGCAGGAAAATATATTGAGCGGAGCGAAGTATATTTTCCTGCGACACGGCAAACTTAATGCGGAATTCGGAATTATGTTCTTTTTACCTTAATATGCCGTGTAAGCAAATCGGGCGCACACTGTGCGCCCCTACAGAAAAATGTGAAAAATGCTGATTTTGTGCAGAAAAATTACCGTCAACGTTTGTCGTGTCGCAGTAAAATGCTCGTCGCTGCGCTCCTTGCATTTTTCTGCGAGGGTAGTTTTATTTTATTGGTTAGAAATAGGCGCAATTCACATAGTCGGTTCCAAAGCTATTGTTTAGTACAAAAACTTACTTGATTCCGATTTTTTTATGTGAATTGCGCCTTTGGGTTTATTACTTTGCCGCTTTTAACGCAGCTTTGTTATGTGCCCTACTTTTGGGGATTTCGCTCTCTGCGGAGAGCGATTTAAGGGCTCCTCGCCCTTAAAAATCCTCGCCAAAGGGACTCGTCCCTTTGGAATCCCATTTCTTATCAGTTTATTCTCTGCTTTTTTCTTGCGACCTTGTTTTTATACATCTTTTCATCCGCTTCATTCAGCACATCGTCTATGCCTGCTTCGGGGAAAAACAATCTCAGGCTGTAGCCTATACTTGCGGATATTTCATAAGGCTTTGCCGCCGACTTGTTGACCTCGGTAACGGCAAGGCTCAGGCGTTCCGAACGGACAATTGCGTCTATGGCGGAATATTCACCTATGCCGATAATGTAAAATTCATCGCCGCCTGCTCTTACGCATATTTCCCGGTTTCTTGTAACGCTGCGCACGGCTGCTGCAATGGCGTTTATCCCGTAGTCGCCCTCGTTATGACCGTATGTATCGTTGATATGCTTCAGACCGTCCATATCCACAACGAAAACTATGATGTTATCTCCCGGCTTTGCCTCGTTGCGCATCTGATTAAGGTGGGTCTCCATTCCTCGGCGGTTGTAAAGACCCGTCATAGCGTCACGCTCGGAGAACTTGCGCAGCTCCTCCTGTATTCTCATCATTTCAACGGCGTTGTTGACGTTTCTTATCCAGTTCCTGAAAACGATATTTATTTTATGCTTCTGGGAAAGCGGACACTGGAGCACCGCATAGCCCAAAGGCTCTTCCTTGAAATGAATGGGAGAAAAATAAAATACCGCAGGTTCGCTGCGTTCCTCGTCAAGCTCCGGAAGCATAACTCCCGTATCAAAAGAGTAAAGAGAGGAATTTCCGGAATATTTTATCGCTTCGCCGCCGTTCTTTGAATCCTCCGTAAGCACCACCGTTCTCATTCGGTCGCCGTAGCCCCTGACCCTATCGTGGGTCGTATCAAGCCAGTTCTCTTCAAGGCAGAGGTACAGCTTGCCGTAAGGACGGACAAGGTACTCGCTGGCGGCGATTTTTTGCAGGCAGTCCTCAACGCCATCCGCACTTGTAAGGTTCTCGAACATATAGCTTTCAAGGAGCATTCCGATGTCTATATCGTCAGGCATTTTTCCGCCCACAAAGTTATGGTTGACATTATAAAGTGAAGAATTCAGACATTCCTTTACATAGCTCATATTTTCGGCACAGCCGCAGCTTGCGCATATTCTAAGACCTGTTCCCGAAAATGACTGAGCAGTCGTATCAGCAGTTCCCGGCTCTATGATGTTATGTATGGTCTCCACAGTTTTCGCCGCAGCAGCCACAACATCGGGAACGTAGGTAGTGATGGCAGGCTCGTTTATGGCAGCCTCCGCCGTTGCGTCGTAACCCGTAACTATGACCTTTCCGGGAACGTCTATGCCCTTTTCGATAAGCTTATTTGCAAGTCCTATCGCCATATGGTCGCTTGCGCAGATGACCGCCTCGGGCATTTCGACCTCTCCCGAGCTTATCTTTTCCGCAAGATCTTCGCCGCCGCTGTACCAGAAATCACCGTAAAAGATATTTTCTTTTTTTATCTCAAAGCCCCGTTTTTCGTAAACGTCGGTAAATCCGCCCAGCCTTTTTTTCGAAACATCATAGTGTTCCATTCCCGTCAGGAAATATATCTTATCGGGGCTGCACTTATGAATGTCAAGGATATGCTCCGTAATAACGGAAAAAGCCGATCTGTCGTCTGTTTCTATAACGGGATAATCCCCGAAGGGCAGGTCTATGGAAACAACGGGTTTTGTGCATTCCCTTTTAAGCCGTTCAAGCAATGCCGCCGGCACTTCCTTATTATTATCTTCCGAAAGGCTTATAGCAGGGAGGATAACGCCGTCCAGCCTGTCAAAGTTTATCAGTTCAAAAATATTGAGCTCTCCGCTCAGATAATCCTTGTAATAATGGCACACCTGAACAAGGGGAGAGAAGACCGCACATTCATAGCCGTATTTTCTGCACTGCATAAAAACTCCGTCCATTAATCGCTGCTGATAAACAGCTTCAGGATTGGGAAGCAGCAATCCTATAAGTTTTCTTCTGCTCAATGGTGCACCTCCTTTGATATAATTAACTTATAAATACAATTACTTAAATAATACATTAATATAGTGAAGTTTTATAACAGATTTATAGAACATTTTATTAATATCCCAAAAAATCCGACATATTTTTTTGAACAAAGGAGACTTTAAACCGTAAAATTGACCATTTCAAAAAGATATTGTCTTTATTCCTGCACAAATTTCCCGTCCTTTTTCAGAAAAAATCACCAAAACAGCGGACTTTCAGAAAAATACAGTTGACATCAGAAAAAAAATGTGCTATATTTAGGGTAATGTATTATACCCTATATGGCATACGGCAAAATACAGAAAAATACAACATCTTTTAGGAGAGGTGCATTGTCATGAAAACATCAAAGATCTTCGGAGTAGCTGCTGCAGCTGCAATTGCCGCTTCAGCTCTCGCAGTTCCCGCTTCCGCTGAAGGCACATACCACGCATATATCGGTATCCAGTCCGCAAGCTATTCCTTCAGAAACGCTTGGTACGAACCCAGCTACGGCAAGGGCGTTACAGGCGATGACGGTATGGTTTACTTTGACCAGATCACAGGCTGGGACGGTCCTACAGCTGTAAGCAAGGGCGGCGTATTCACAGACGCTGAGATCACAGGCGACGGTACATATACTGTTTCCGTAACAGATTTCGACTTCGGCGCTGACGAGACCCTTAACCTTCTCTTCGTTTCCACAGATATTCCTCTTGACGCAGGTATCACTATCAGCGACGTTAAGGTTATCATGGACGGCAACACAAAGTACACATTCGATGAAGCTTACCTCAGCCCCGACGCTACAGAATACGTTGAGCCTATGATGATCAACATCTGGAACGACGATCTTGGCAAGGCTGACGGACTTTTCGGCTACACGATGCCTACAAGCTCCGTTGAGGTCACCTTCACAGTTTCCGGCATGGGCGACGCTTCCGCTGCTGCTGCTGACACAACAGACGCTTCCGCAGACGTTGCTGAAACAACATCCGCTTCTACAGGCAATACAGCTGCTGCTGTTATCGCTTCTGTAATGGCTATTGCAGGTGCTGCTGCTGTTGCAACAAAGAAGAGAAAGTAATCTTTTCGATTTGATCGCACAATTATCAGCTAAAAGACCCCCGTATCAATTTGGTACGGGGGTTTTTGTGCAAAACGATAAAATTTAAATTAAAAAATTATGCGTAATCTGTATTGTTTATGTTTCAAATAAGTGCTATAATATTAAATATAAACATTTTGGAGTTGTTGTTCCAAAATGAAAACGATTGCAAAACTTATTTCAGGAGGTTTGACATGAAATTCAAGAAAATTGCTGCCGGAGTTCTTTCTCTGGCTATGGCAGCTTCTCTTGCAGGCTGCGGCGGCTCCACCACGGGCGATAATGCAGGAAATACCACTTCTGCTGCCGCTGACGCAGGAAATGACGCAGGAAATGACGCAGCCGCTTCCTCAGATAACGGTTCAAGCGACGCTTCTTCCGAAAACGAAGCTGCAAGTGATGTTCCTTCTTTCTCCGAGCTTTACGGAGACGAGACCATCCAGCTTACCGTTTACAGCCAGCTGGCTAACTATTCCGGCAAGCTCACAGGTTGGTTTGCAGAGCTTATGAAGCAGAAGTTCAACTGTGAAATGACGATCATCCCCGAAGCCGACGGCGCTTTCGATACAAGAATGGAAGCCGGCAACCTTGGCGACATCGTTATTTTCGGTTCAAACGGCTCAAACTACCAGCGTGCCGCTCTCGGCGGAATGCTCTTTGACTGGAACGAAGACGACATTCTTTCCGATTACGGTTCCTATATAAAGGAAAATATGCCCTACGCTCTCCAGAACAACGCTAACCTCAACGATTCCTTCGGCGCAGGCAACGTAGTTTACGGCTTCGGTCACAACGTTGCTACAAACCCCGAGGATCACGAAGCGTTCTTCTATACAATGGACGTTCGTTGGGATCTCTATAAAGAGCTTGGCTATCCCGAGGTCAAGACACTTGACGAATTCTATGACCTTATGGTGAAGATGAAGGAGATCTGCCCCACCGATGAAGCAGGCGGAGAAACCTATGCAACCTCTCTCTGGCCCGACTGGGACGGCAACATGGTAATGTACGTTAAGGCATTCGCAACCTGCTACTGGGGCTACGATGAACTTGGCTTCGGTCTTTACGATGTTGAAAACGGCGATTTCCACTATGCTCTTGAAGAAAACGGACCTTACCTCCAGAGCCTTAAGTTCTTCAACAGACTTTATCAGGCAGGTCTCCTCGACCCCGACTCCATGACCCAGACCTACAACGAAATGAGTGAAAAGGTTACAGTCGGCGGTACATTCTTCTCTATCTTCGACTATTCCGGTTCCGCTCTCTTTAACACAGAAGAGCATCTTTCCGCAGGCAAGGCAATGTATCCTGTAGTTCCTAAGGATGCTACTCCTCTTTGCTACGGTATGAACGTTCTCGGCGGCAACAGGATCTGGACTATCGGCGCAAACACCGAATATCCCGAGCTTTGCATGGCTATCATCAACTATCTTTCAACTCCCGAAGGCTATATGACCTACTGGTACGGTCCCAAGGATGTATGCTGGTACTATGACGAAGAAGGCAACACCTGCTTCACAGAGCTTGGCGAAGCTGCATACAAGGACAGAAAGGGCACAAATATGCCTGCTGAATGGGGCGGTATCTCCTTCGACGAGGGTACCTTCCAGGCTAACAACACAACATGGACAAAGGACGCTTCCAACCCCGATTCCAACGGCGAAACATACAACTGCGAAAACTGGAAGAGCAGACGTACAGACGCAACTTATGACATTCTCGCTGACTGGAGAAATGTAACAGGAATGTACAACACTCAGGAATACATGGACAGCGTTCCTCACAAGGTTTCCCTTGCAACATCCTATTCCGAATCCGACAGATCCGATGACCTTAAGATCATCTGGGAACAGGTTGCAAAGTGCATCGTTGCTTACTCATGGCAGGCAATTTATGCTGCTGACGACGCTGAATACGACAGGATCGTTTCCGAAATGAAAACAAAGTGCGAAAGCTACGATCCCGAAGGTCAGTGCCTTGCATGGTGCGAAAACGAAGCAGCTCTCAGATGCTCTCTCGAAGACCAGGTAAGATAAGCTTAAATTTATAAAAGCCGAGGGGCTGCTGCAGAATATGCTGCAACAGCCCCTTTTTATTATGCTTTATACTAATAACCAATTAATACTAATAACCAATTAACCTATGGACAAATCCGACGTCTATAATACGCCCATTCTGCGTCAAGCTCCCTTGACTGGACGTATTCTATCTACCAACTTTATCCACCGAACAAATGAGGATTAGTATTATAGCCTCCGTATTTTATCCATAGGTTAAATGGTTATTAGTATTAATGTATATCAAAATAAAAAACCTCGCAAACCAATGTTTACGAGGTTTTTGTGGCGGAGAAGGAGGGATTCGAACCCTCGATGTGCTATTAACACATACACGAGTTCCAGTCGTGCGCCATAAACCGGGCTAGGCGACTTCTCCGTACCGACTTAATTATTATATCACAACAAGATATGCTTGTCAAGTAAAAATTCAAAAAAAATTGAATTAAACCGAATTTTATACAAGTTTTATAAAAAAACACAAAAAATTCATTGCCAAGCTTATTTTTATGTGATATAATAAACAAAACTATTATGAAGAGGTATGTTTATGAACTGTGCAAGCGAAACTTATACCTTGATAAACGGTACAGCGATACCCTGCGTAGGCTTCGGAACATGGAAAATCGACGGAAATTCCGCCGAGACAGCCGTGGCAGAGGCTATCCGTGCAGGATATGTCCATATCGACACCGCAGCTGCCTACGAAAACGAAGAAGCGGTGGGCGCAGGCATAAAGCGCAGCGGAATAAAGCGCAGCGATCTGTTCCTTACCACAAAGCTCTGGAATAACGTCAGAACTTACGATGAAACTATCGCCGCCTGTGAGGATTCCCTCAGAAAGCTGGACACCGATTATATCGACCTTTACCTTATCCACTGGCCAAATCCGCTTAAATTCCGAAGCTGCTGGAAGGAGCGCAACGCCGATGTCTGGAGGGCTTTTGAGCAGCTTTACAAGGACGGAAAGGTTCGTGCAGTGGGCGTAAGCAACTTCTGCGCAAGGCACCTTGACGCACTGTACGAAACTGCGGAAATAATGCCTGCCGTGAACCAGATAAGGCTCTGCCCCGGCGACGTTGACGATGATGTTCTTTCCTACTGCAAGAACAAGGGCATCCTCGTTGAAGCCTACAGCCCTCTCGGCAGCGGAAAAGCCTTTGAATCGACAATGCTGGCTGAGCTCGCCGCAAAATACGGCAGGAGCGTTTCACAGATTTGCCTGAGATGGAGCCTGCAAAGCGGTTTTCTGCCCGTTGCAAAGGCTGTTTCTCCCGAACATATAGCGGAGAACCTTAAAATTTTTGATTTTGAGCTTGAACCATCCGATGTGAAGGCGCTTAACGAAATGACAGGAGAATGCGGCATTCACGCAAATCCCGACGAAAGACCTTTTTAAGCAAAATTTTTCCTGTTCGCAGCAAATGACATTTTTTTCTTGCAATTCATTGAAAGGTGTGCTAAAATAGTAGTATCTTTGAATGGGGTTGGTAATATGGAAAGTAAAAACGACAAGAAAAAGAAAATACGTCAGCTGGAATCGGATATAAAAGAAATGCAGCGTGACCACGCCGAGACCTTCGGATATGAAGTAAAGCAGAAAAAGGATACTTCCTTCCGTGATATGCTTCTGATAGTTGCCGGGATAATCTGCCTTTCCATAGGTCTGATATGGATATCCTCACATTTTCAAATCGCTGTAGGCTTTGCGGTGCTGCGGCTCGGAAGTCTGAAGTTCAGACCGTCGGTCTACTCGCTTCCGCTGATGATAGGCATACTTATGCTGATATTGTGCAAAAATAAAAGAACGCCTATGTTTATTATAGCGGCAGGCACGGCAGCAGCAATGCTGGGAGAACTTATCTGCAGCGATGTTTCGGATCCCTTGCCCTTGTGCATGGCAATGTTCGCTCTGACCTTTGCAGGTATTGTGCTGCTTATGTTCTCGGCGGCAAGAATGTTTTTAAAGAAAAGCTGATAATACTAATCTTTGACCGTTCTATAGACAAAGACGGCAGATAGAACACAGCCAATCAAGAAAAGCGACCGCAGCAAGGCTTGGTGCCTTGCAAGGGAACTTGACGCCGAGTGGCTGGGTTATAGCTGTCGGATTTGTCTATAGGTTGGTTAAAGATTAGTATTATATCAAAGGCTGTTACAACGACCCGTGAAGATCGCTGTAACAGCCTTGTTTATTCTGTGTTTACTTGCCGAGGCAGTTGTCAAGAGCTTCTGTGATAGCAGCCTTGTCCATTTTCTGACCGATGAAAACAAGCTTTACCTCACGGTCGCCGTAAATTTCGTCCCAATCCTTTTCAATTTCGGGATACTGCTTCAGCAGACGTTTTCTTTCCTTTTCGGGAGCGGAAGCGAACCACTTGCCGGAATCGGTAGCGTTTATCTGTACGCCTGCCTGCTCAAATACATACGCCGTATCTCTGTCATCAGAGAACCAGAGCATACCCTTGCAGCGGATAACGGATTTAGGCCACTTGTCCACGAATTCGCCGAACTTGTCCTGGTCAAAGGGACGGCGGCGGCGGTAAACGAAGGTACCTATGCCGTATTCCTCGGCTTCGCCCTCTGCGTGATCATGATCGTGGTGATGTCCGCAGCTGCAGTTGCCGAATTCGTCATATTTATGTTCGTGATGCTCGTGTTCATCGTGGTCGTGATCGTGGTGATGATGCTCGTGCTCGTCATCATCATGGTCGTGGTGGTGATGTTCATGCTCGTGCTCATCATCATCATCGTGGTCGTGGTGATGATGCTCGTGTTCCTCTTCGTCCTCGTCAACGCCCTCTTCGTAAGCCTTTGCCCAGCCTGCGGAGGTAACAGCTTCTTCAAAATCGTAGCAGTTGGTGTTAAGAATATCGGAGACTTCAACCTTGCCGTAGCTTGCTTCAATGATCCGTGCCTTGGGCTGGAGGACCTTTATCATAGCCTTTACTCTGCCAAGCTGGTCGGGAGTGACTTTGTCCACCTTGTTAAGGATAATTGTGGTACAGAACTCTATCTGCTGGATAAGGAGGTTTTCAATGTCCTCCTCGCCAACGTCCTCCTTGAGCAGATCGTCACCGCAGCCGAATTCGGACGCCATTCGGAGTGCGTCAACCACCGTTACGATGTTGTCAAGACGGCATATTGCAGGGTAACGTCTGTCGACCTTGCCTTCAAGGACGGAAATGGACTGCGCAATTGGCAGCGGCTCGCAGATACCGCTGGCTTCGATAAGGATATAATCAAATCTGCCAGTTTTGATAAGGTCGGTTATCTGATTCATAAGGTCAACTTTAAGGGTGCAGCAGATACAGCCGTTTGAAAGGGGAACAAGGTTATCGTCCTTCTGAGTAACGGTGCCGCCCTTCTGGATAAGCTCAGCGTCGATGTTTACTTCGCCGATGTCGTTAACGATAACAGCGACTTTATATCCTTCCTGGTTGTTAAGAACGTGGTTGATAAGGGTAGTTTTTCCTGCGCCAAGGTAGCCCGTGAGCAGGGTTATGGGCACTAAGGGTTTCTTTGCCATATATATCTTCCTTTCATCAATAAGCGGTAAAACTTTCATACCTTTTTATTTTACCACAACCGTATTTATTTTACAAGTGCTTTCCCGATTATTTCCTTAAATTATCCCGATTATTTCCTTAAATTATCACAAAAAGGATGCTGCAGAAAAACAGCGAAGCAATAATGGTATCTCAAAAGGACGAAACCCTTTGGAATCCTATTATCGCTTCGCTGTCGGTCAGCTCTTTATACTAATAACCATTTGTTCTATGGATAAAGACGGCGGATAGAATACGACCAATCAAGGAAAACGACTGCAGGCAGGCTGGCGCCTGTCAAAGGAGTTTGACGCAGAGTGGGCGTATTATAGACACCGTATTTATCCATAGGTTAAATGGTTATTAGTATTATTCCGTAATTTTTCCCTTACAGAAATTCTCTATGTATCTGTCTATGCAGCGCTCAACGATAGCAATGGCTTCTTCCCTGCCCTTTACCTCGTCGATTACAGTTTCCTTGCCTTCAAGTGACTTATACACCGTAAAGAAGTGGGACATTTCCTCAAAAACGTGCTTCGGCAGCTCGGCAACGTCCTTGTAGGAATTGTATGTGGGGTCGTTAAAGGGAATAGCGATTATTTTATCGTCCCTTGCGCCGTTGTCAAGCATTGATATAACGCCGATAGGATAGCACTTCACCAGTGCCAGCGGTTCGATCGATTCGGAGCAAAGCACCAGTACGTCCAGCGGGTCGCCGTCCTCGGCGTGTGTTCTCGGGATAAAGCCGTAGTTTGCAGGGTAGTGTGTAGAGGTGTAAAGCACACGGTCAAGCATAAGAAAGCCCGTTTTCTTGTCAAGCTCATACTTCATTTTGCTGCCCTTTTCTATCTCGATAACAGCGAAAAAGTTGTCCTTTGTAATGCGGTTAGGTGAAATATCATGCCAGATATTCATTTTTTAGTCCCCCTTGTTTTTATATGTTTTTTCCGTTTCCCTTACAAGGTACTTGGGTCTGTTCTTTATTTCAAGGTAAATTTTTGAAAGGTACATTCCCGTAATGCCGCCGCAGAACAGCTGCAAGCCGCCCACAAGGGTTATCAGCAGCGAGACCGCAAGCAGCGTTCCCACGGTATCCGTACACGCCTTTACGACAGTTACGATAAGCAGCACCAACGCAGCTGCAAGCAGCAGTATGCCAAACAGCAGCGAAAGTGCCATCGGAGCCGTTGAAAACGCCATTATTCCCTCAAGGGAATACTTAAACAGCTTCCAGAAGGACCAGGTGGTCTTTCCTGCGGCACGTTCGGTATTTTCCACCTCGATATACTTTGTTTCAAAGCCTACCCAGCTGAAAATTCCCTTTGAAAAGCGGTTGCACTCCGGCATTGCAAGGATAGCGTCCACCATCTGACGGGTCATAAAGCGGAAATCCTGTGCGCCGTCGATTATTTGGGTCTGGGAAATTTTGTTTATTATCTTATAGAACATACGGGAGAAAAAGGAAAGCAGCGCAGGCTCGCCCTTTCGTGATATACGCCTTGTTGCGGCGCAGTCGTACTCCCCCGAGCTGACGTAATCGTACATCTGCGGAATAAGCCTCGGCGGATGCTGCAGGTCTGCGTCAAGGGTCACAACGTAGTCCCCCTCTGCGTTTTCAAGTCCCGCAAAAAGCGCCGCCTCCTTGCCGAAATTCCGTGAAAAGGAAACGTAGCGCACTCTTTCGTCACGCTCCGAAAGCTGCCGCAGAGTTTTCAGCGTTCCGTCCTTTGAGCCGTCGTTGACAAAAAGAAATTCAAACTCAAGCTCCGGGTGTTCGCTTGTCATACCGCCGCTGACCCTTACTATTTCATCGTAAAAAAGAGGAAGCACCTCTTCCTCGTTATAACAGGGAACAACTACGGAAATCAGTTTTTTATCCATTTAAACAGTCCTTTTTTGTCGGATCATTCAACCGTTACCGACTTTGCAAGATTTCTCGGCATATCAACATCGCAGCCTCTCAGTACAGCCGTGTAATAAGCTATCATCTGCAGCGGAACCACCGTCACAAGGGGCATAAGCAGCTCGTTTGCAGAGGGCAGACCCACCTTGTAATCCACGCTTGAAGCGTCAACTGCGGTTTCCTCTGCGCATATCATTACTACCTTTGCACCTCTGCTCTTGACCTCCTTAACGTTTGAAGCGGTCTTTTCAAAAAGTGCGCTTTGTGTAGCGATGGCAATAACGGGGGTATCCTCCGTAACAAGGGAAATTGTGCCGTGTTTAAGCTCACCTGCGGCGTAAGCCTCGCTGTGTATATAGGAAATTTCCTTCAGCTTCAGAGAGCCTTCCATACTCAGGGAGTAGTCAAGTCCTCTGCCGATATAAAGCAGGCTGTCTGCGTTCATTATCTTTGAAGCAACGAACTGGTAAGCGGCTTCGTTGTCGATACATTTCTGAATGGTGTCGGGAATGTTAAGCAGCTCGTTTGTAAGCTGTCTGCACCGTTCCTCGTCTATCCTTCCTCTTGCAAAGGCTACCTCAAAGGCAAAAAGGTACATAAACGCTACCTGCACGGCGTAAGCCTTTGTTGAGCAGACGGAAATTTCGGGGCCTGCGTTGGTGTACATTACCATATCCGCTTCACGGGCAATTGACGAGCCTACAACGTTAACGATAGCGAAGGTGTCCGAGCCTACCTGCTTTGCTAATTTCAATGCGGCAAGGGTATCGGCGGTCTCTCCAGACTGGGAAATTATCACAACAAGGTCTTTTTCGGTAATAAGAGGATCTCTGTAGCGGAACTCCGAAGCAATATCCACCACAACGGGCATTCTCGCCAGCTTTTCAATAAGAGCCTTGCCAACAAGACCTGCGTGCATAGCCGAGCCGCAGCCTACGATATAGATATTTTCATAGCTTCTCAGCCGTTCTTCCGTAAGACCGCACTCGGAAAAGTCGGGCAAACCGTTTTTAACTCTCGGAGAAACGGTATTTTTTATTGCGGCAGGCTGTTCGTGTATTTCCTTAAGCATAAAATGCTTGTAACCGCCCTTCTGAGCGGCGGAAACGTCCCAGTCAGCCGTTTGTATCTCTTTTTCTATCTCTTCTCCTCTTACATCGAAGAATTTAATGCCGCTTTCGTCAAGAACGGCTATTTCGTTATGTTCAAGGAGGTAATAATCACGGGTGTATTCAAGGATAGCCGTAACGTCGGAGGCAATGAAGCTCTCCCCCTCGCCCTTTCCGACGATAAGAGGACTTTCCTTTCTTATGGCGAATATTTTATTCTTATGCTCTCTGAAAATTATGCCAAGAGCGTATGCGCCCTCGATGTCGTTCATTGCCCTTGCAATAGCTTCAAGAGGGTCGCCGTCGTAGTAATAGTCAAGCAGCTTTGCAACGGTCTCGGTGTCTGTTTCGCTTTCAAAGCCGTAGCCCTTTGAGATAAGGAACGCTTTAAGCTCACGGTAATTTTCGATGATACCGTTATGGACAATGGAAACTCTGCCGTTGCCTATGGGGTGAGAGTTGATGTCGGAGGGTTCGCCGTGGGTCGCCCAGCGTGTGTGACCTATGCCCGAGGTTGCGTGAAGCGTTCCGGTCTGCTCCAGCTTTTTGACAAGTCCCTCGTTTATCTTGCCCTTTGCCTTGACGGTCTTTATTTTATCGTCCTCAAAAACGGCAATGCCTGCCGAATCGTAGCCTCTGTATTCCAGCCTGCGCAGGGAATCCACAAGTATCTGCGTACACTCTTCTTTTCCGACATATCCCACAATTCCGCACATAAAGCATTGCTCCTAATCTCTTATACTAATAACCATTTGTTCTATGGATAAAGACGGTGGATAGAATACGACCAATCAAGGAAAATGACCGCAGGCAGGCTGCCGCCTGTCAAGGGAGTTTGACGCAGAGTGGGCGTATTATAGCCGCCGTATTTTATCCATAGGTTAAATGGTTATTAGTATTAATATGTAAACAGTTTATTCCTGTACGGGCACAAATATCCGTCCGCACAGGAATCTCATTAATAATTATTTTGTACCGAAAATTCTGTCGCCTGCATCGCCAAGACCGGGAACGATGTAGTTCTGGTCGTTAAGACCTTCGTCCACAGCTCCGCAGTATATCTCAACATCGGGGTAAGCCTTGTTAACAGCCTCAATGCCCTGGGGAGAAGCGATGATGCACATAAGCTTTATGTTCTTAACGCCTGCTTTTTTGAGAATGTCGATAGTTTTTACGGAAGTAACGCCTGTTGCAAGCATAATATCGGTAATAATAACGTCACGCTCGGAAACATCCGAAGGCAGCTTGCAGTAGTATTCAACTGCGTTGGTGGTTTCGGGGTCACGGAAAATGCCGATGTGTCCCACCTTTGCGGCAGGGAGAAGCTGTACGATACCGTCTGTCATAGCAAGACCTGCTCTGAGAACGGGAACAAAAGCCAGCTTTTTGCCGGAGATTATCCTTGACTTTGCAACAGCCACAGGGGTCTGTATCTCAACAGTTTTAAGGGGAAGATCTCTTGTAGCCTCGTAGCACATAAGCATTGCTGTTTCGGAAGCAAGCTCCCTGAATTCCTTTGTGCCTGTGTTTATATCTCTCATAAGGGAAATTTTGTGCTGAACAAGGGGGTGGTCGATTATCTTGACATTCTGCATAGTATATTCCTCCAAAGATTATTTTTCAAGGTCTGTAATAAGGTCAACACGGCGCTGATGACGTCCGCCCTCAAATTCCGTGTTAAGGAAAATTTCAACCATTTCGCAGGCAACACCTGCGCCCGTAACTCTGCCGCCCATGCAGAGAACGTTGGCATCGTTGTGAAGACGGGTATATTTTGCGGTGTAAGCATCGGTGCAAAGAGCGGCTCTTATGCCCTTTATCTTGTTTGCAGCCATAGAAATGCCTATGCCCGTACCGCAGATAAGGATAGCCTTGTTAACGGTACCGTCGGTAATTTTTCCGCATACTTCCTTTGCAACAAGGGGATAATCGCAGCTTGAACCGTCCATACAGCCCATTTCGATAAATTCCACATTGTTTTCACGGAGCCACTTTACCACCTCGCATTTAAGACCATAGCCTGCGTGGTCGCTTCCGATAGCAATTTTTTCGCTCATAATTTCAATTCCGCCGTATTTATGCACCTACGGCAACTCCTTTCGGGAAATATATAATTATTGTAGCATATTTTCCCCCGTAAATCAAGTGCTTTAAAAAACATTTTTGGAAGTTTGAAGTGTGAGGAGTGGAGAGTGAAGTTATTTTAAATTCGGAATTCGAAATTCGGAATTAGATGCGCTTCGCTAAATGAATAATGAATAATTAAGGTGTTCGCTTCGCTCACGTTTTTTAAAATAACATCGCCGAAGGCGATACCATAATTTCACTTTCAACTTTCCACATTCCAAATTGAAATAACTTCACTCTCCACTCCTCACACTCCAAACTCATAATAATTCCGCATTCCGAATTCCTAATTCCGAATTAGTTAAAATACCGGCGAAACAGTGACTTCGTCCTCCCAGTGCCTTTCGGAGAGCCAATTGTACGGATAAGGGATAAAGCGGCCGTTCTGTTCTTCCCATTGGTCGCAGCTGCGGTGTCTGAGCAGACTGCGGCAAATCTCGTGAGCAAGAGCAGTATCGGGGGCGATGCGTTCCCATTCAAGCAAGGTCTTGTGTTTCCCCACCTTTTTCGGATACATCTCCCAGAATTCATCAAAATAATATTTTTTTTCGCCGCAGGCGTTTATATAAGCGCACTCGCCCTCAATCACGGTTTCCCCCTGAGGGGGAATAAGGGGGAGAGTTTCCTTATCCTTATCCTTATCCTTATCATTATCATTTTCATTTTCTTTTTCTTTATCTTTATCCTTATCCGTGCTGTTCGTGCACGAACGTGCTTCATCGGGGTAAAAAAAAGAATCGTCGGAAGTTTCTTTTTCCTTTTTGCGGCGGTTTGATTCACGCTTCACAGCGGTCTCCTTGTTTTTGCGGCAGGTTTCCTCATACTTCCTGCTGTCACGGTCTATTTGCATACGGATAGCGGTGAACGCCACAAGGAGCTTGTCCTTAAACCTTGGTTCACTGCCGTTTTTGGCGTAGGTTATAAGTGCCTTTATGAGAGCCGCAGCCTCGTGGTCGTCCAGCAGCTCGAAATATTCCGCATAATCGTAATAAAACATAAATGATTTTTTCTTTTTGTTTGCCATTTTCTGCCTCCGTTATCATTAAGCTTGTTTTTCTTAATTATAACTCAAAGGCACAGTAACATAACATCACATGATTTTGCAGCAAAATGCACAATAAATTATGCGCTGCGCTAAATGAATAGTGAATAATGAAGAATGATTAATGAATAATTAAGGTGTTCGCTTCGCTCACGGATTTTGATTTTTGTCAAGCGGTTATCCGTGATAAAGCATCAAAATATCATCGCCGCAGGCGATACCTTAATTATTCACTATTCATTATTCATTCTTCACTATTCATTAAAGCGAAGCGCTTATAAGCACCCTCACCGGCGCATATTCCGTCATGTGGGACAGTTCGCCGTCATAATATTCCCTCATGCAGAGTTTTTCGCCCGTTATGCTGCGGTCGTATTCGTACAGGGTGGTGTAAACGCCCCTGCAAATGCCGTTCATCTCATCGTCATAGTCGCCCTCAACGGTCTCTACGATCTTGCTCAGGTCGCCGTATTCGTTGTAAAAATATTCGGTGGTAACCGTAAGTCCGTAATCGTAAATTTCTTCTGTAAGGCGGTTTTCATCGTCATATTTGTAACGGTATGTATAAACAATGGTCCTGTCGCTTTCATCAGGCTCTTCCCGGTAATAATCGGTAATATCGTGATCCTCGTAAATAAGGTTTCCCCTGCTGTCATAGTCGTATGTGGTGACAAGGGCAGGGTGTCCAAGGCTGTTGTACGTTGTAACAACGGTTTTGGTGCCGTCATAGCTGTATTCTTCAAACAAGCGCTCCTCACCGCCGACCTTGGAAACGTACTTTCTGCTTATCCTGCCGTTTTCATAATAATAGGTATATACACAATCAAAGTTCCATTGGGTCACCGACCTTTCAAGCTGTCCGTCTGCGCCGTAGAAGTAGTCCACCGTTCTTAATATTTCATCGGCGGAGCCTCTGTAATAATAGGTCTCCCTGATGAGCCGACCCTGTTCGTCAAATTCTTCAAGAACGTTTCCTTTTGAAAGCTCCGATACGGAAGCCGACGTTGATAAAACGCCGCCGTTTTTGCCGTAGTAGATCACGGAATCGTAAGTGCCGTCGGGGCTGTAGTTGTAAAAGTATTTTCCCTCGGAAGGATACTCTGCGCCATATATCCAAAAAGAAATATCCGCCGAAGTCATATTTCCCGCAAGGTCGTATTCATAGCTGTTTATATTTGTTTCGTAGCCGTAGCTGTAGCTGTACTCCTTTACGGGCAGGTATTCCACTCTGTAGGGTATATCCTCGTTAAAGAACGCCAGCTTTTCCTCCCTGTCAAAATAATCGTCAAGCAGATAGCAAAGCCTTCTAAGATTTGAATCAAGATCCCCTCCGCCGATTATTTTACAGTCTTCTGCGGAATTTACCCACCCCGGTTCAAGGGAAGAAGCAAGCTCGCCGTGCTCATACTCAAAGTCATACTCAAGAGCGGAGTTCCTGCCGAATTTATAGCTTTCGATAATTTCGGACGAAGCCTTTTCACCGTCAAAGCTGACCCGTGATATGCCGCCTTTGCCCGAAGTGCTTGTGCCGGAAAAATATTCGGTAAGGAACACTATCTCTTCTCCACACCTGTAGGGCGTAAGAAAGCCGCCGTCAAAGCTGTATTTTCCGCCGTCAGAGCTGACCCATTCACCCTTGCCTCGCTCGTTAAGGGAAAAAATATTGCAGCTGTCCGTGCCTGCAATTTTAAATATCATTTCGGGAGTACCGTCAAGGTCAAGGTCGATTATCTGCACCCCCTCCGCTTTTTCCAGCGTTTCGGCAAATTTTGTGTTCCTCGCAAACCTTCTGATATGATCGGCGGTCTTTTCGCTGTAAAGCTCGGGGGAAATGCTTGCCGTTTGGTCGCCCTTGCCGAAGGTGATCACATCCCCTTCCTCAGTCTGCTTTGCAGGTTCGGCAGGCTTCTCCTCCGTCACCGAAGCGGCAGTATGTTCCTCTGCCGTTGTAACGGAAGCTGTCTCCGCCGAAGGAATTTCCGCAGTTTCCGAGGCAGACGGAGCCGTTTCCCCGTTATCCCCGTTTTTGGCGCAGGAGCAAAGAATAACCGCCGCCAATATCAATAATGCTGTCCTTTTCATTGTCATACCCCCGTATTGTGTCATATTGTTATAAATAGGATAACATACTGCCTTCTAAATAGCAATTTCAAAGGTATTACAAATAGTTACAATACAGTTTTACTGCGGATAAAAGCCGTAATACATATCCCAAAAAGTAATTTAATTGCATTTCATTCCGATTTTTATACATTTCGTTCCCTTTTTGTTGATTTTTGTCCATAAACGGTATATGCTTATTTCTATATATATTAACGAAACGCCATTAAAAGAGCAGGAAGGAATGGTCGTAAAAATGGTAAACAGAATTGCAGAACAGCGGATAAAACAAGGTCTGACCGTTGAACAGCTTTCCGAAAAAAGCGGAATTGCCCCGAATGAGCTTAAAAACATAGAATGTGACGGCTGCGCTATCGAAGAAGTATCAGCTGTCAAGGCCGCTGCAATTGCCGAAGCCCTCGGCTGTCTGATAAAAGACCTTATTTATGAAGATCAATAAAAAAAGCGCCGGTAAGATCGTCCAAACAACGGTTTTACCGGCACTTTTTTATGAGTTTGAAGTGTGGAGAGTGAAGAGTGGAGTTGGTTTTTAATGTGGAAAGTTGAAAGTGGAATTATAGGCGCTTCGCTTTAATGAATAGTGAAGAATGAATAATGAATAGTGAATAATTAAGGTGTTCGCTGCGCTCACGGATTTTAAAATAATATCGCCGCAGGCGATACCATAATTTCACTTTCAACTTTCCAAATTCCACATTGAAACAAACTCCACTCTTCACTCTCCACACTTCAAACTTATTCAAATTCCGAATTTAAAAGTTATTCGCAGGGCGGAAGCCGCATAAAAAGAGGATAGATATACTCGTCATTGTCAAGAGCCGCTTTGAACTGCATCGCAAAGGACTCAAGAAGCACACAGTCATCGGCGTAGACCGTAAACATATCCGTTTCCGTTTCAAACTGTATGTCGTCAAGAATATCGGGCATTTCCTCAGTGGCAAAAAGCTCGGCAAGCATACGCCATTCCGTAGAGCTGCCCGTGAAGCCCTCGCTTTTGCGGCTGTCGAAAAGCTCACTCTTATAATCCTCGACGCTGTAAAGCTGAAGTGTGCCGCCGGTCTCATATTCAACTATAACAAAAGGTTTTATCTTATCCCGTATTGTCATTTTACACCGCCTTTAATGTTCTTAATATTATTTTTACAGCAGCCTTAAGGTTGGAGAAGAACAAATACGGCGAAACGGGGCAGAAATAATCTCTGCTTTTTGTTTTGACCGTCATATATTCCGCAAGGTCGCCTTTGAAAACTGCAAAGTCCGCAAGAATGTCAAGCAGGTCATCGGGCTTGTACTCCCAAAGCCTGTCCGACAGGGGTATTCCAAGATATTTTAATATGTACGCCGTAAATTCAATGCAGGAAAAGGCTTTGTAGGTGGAAAAGCCTCTTGTTACAGGGTAGGAAAGCACCGAAAGCAGGTTGTACATATACTCGGGGTCCTTATATATCCTGCGCATTGCTCCGCTCACACGGATATACTGCTTGTCCGTAACGGGAATGCGAAACACAACGCATGGCACACGGTATCTGCCGCCCAGAGTAAAACGGTCAAGGGTCTCTCTGACGAGCCTGCCCTTGAAAAAGGAATACTGCTGGGGACGGGCAAAGGAATACATCTTCGTCAGCTCCGGGTCAAGGCTGACAGAGGCGTGGTTATATTTTGTGCCGCCGAAAAATCTTATACATCCGGCGAATTTGGTTCGGGTCGTTGTTAAAACGATATAAATAGCTTTCTGATCCATCTGATTTCCTTTTTTAAGAAGCATTTTTTCAAGGGCTGTAGGGGTTAGGCTTGAAAAGCAGCACGATAAGGTCTATTACTACGCCTACGCCTGCAAGACCGCCTGTAAAGAGGTAGAGAAGTCCCATAAGGAATTTGCCCTCGTAAAATTTATGCAGACCGATAAAGCCGCCGAAAAGACACAGCAGCAATGCCAGCCACTTGCTTTTCATATGCCTTTCCTTAACGGGGCGATAAACGGGGGTATTGTTGTTATTATTGCTTACATTGTTGTTAATTATCACGGGCGTGGGCGCAGGGGGCGGCGTCTGGGCAGTTCCCACCTGACAGCCGCAGTGTACGCAGACAAACGCCTGAGCCGGTATCTTTCCGCCGCAGTATTTGCAGTACATAACGGGGCCTGCGTATCCGTCGGGGAGACCGTCCTCCTTTTTTGCAGGCGGCTCCGTTCCGGGATAAGGCGATGTGGTGTAATTTATATTGGGGCGCTTGGGGTAAAGCTCCTCACGGTCGTATACTTCCGTTCTTCTTTCACGCATTGACTGCGCAGCCTGTGAGCCTTCGGGATAAAATTCCCCGTCCGGACCGTAAAAGCCCTTTGAATCATTTTCATCGTAATTTCGTGACATATCATTTCTCCGTCATGCAATATATAATAAAGGTATAGCGAAATTTATCGTAAAAAACAACGTTTTACTCATTAAATCACTTAAAAGCAGACCTGATTTAGTGCAAAATATTAAAATATTTGATAAATCTGAAAAAATCCTTGACAAATGAAAACAGCTATTGTATAATAATATACTGTATCATAATGCAATTCTATGCTTGTTTTACTGTTTTTATATAGTATAACACATATCTTTCAGAATTGCAACTGTTTTTTTCAGAGCAGGAAAACAGTAACCCTATTCCCGCAATATAATAAGGAGGGACCCGCCTATGGTTAATGTCAAGCCGGTGCAGCTTGGTAAAACGACCCGTATGAGCTTCGGTAAGATCGATGAAGTTCTGCCTATGCCTAACCTCATCGAGGTGCAGAAAAATTCCTACAAATGGTTTCTGGACGAGGGACTGAAAGAGGTGTTCCGAGATGTTTCCGCTATTACGGACTACAACGGAAATCTCGTTCTCAATTTCGTTGATTACAGAATTGACGAAAACCCAAAGTATACCGTTGCCGAATGTAAGGAACGTGACGTGACCTATGCAGCGCCTTTAAGAGTAAAGGCAACTCTCTGGAACAAGGAAACCGGAGATGTTAAGGAAAATGAAGTGTTTATGGGCGATTTTCCGCTCATGACCGAAAGCGGCACGTTCGTTATCAACGGTGCGGAGCGTGTTATCGTTTCTCAGCTTGTCCGTTCTCCGGGCGTTTATTACGCTGTTGAAAAGGATAAGACAGGCAAGGATCTTTTCAAGTCTACCGTTATCCCTAACAGAGGCGCATGGCTGGAATACGAAATGGATTCCAACGACGTTGTTTATGTCAGGATCGATAAAAACAGAAAAATTCCCCTTACAACATTTATAAGAGCTCTCGGCTGCGGTACGGATCCCGAAATTGAAGAAATGTTCGGAACAGACGAGCGCCTTAATCAGACTATCCTTCAGAAAGACCCTACAAAGAACACGGAAGAAGCTCTCCTTGAAGTTTACAAGAAGCTCCGTCCCGGCGAACCTCCTACGGTGGAAAGCGCAGTTGCTCACCTTAATATGCTGTTCTTTGACGCAAAAAGATACGACCTTTCCCGTTTCGGACGCTATAAATACAACAAGAAGCTGGGCATAGGCTCCAGAATTTCCGGTCACCGCCTCTCCCGTCCCGTTGCAAACCCTCTTACGGGCGAAATAATGGCTGACGAGGGCGACCTTATCACCTATGATAAGGCTATGGAGATCGAGCAGGCAGGCGTTTCCGAGGTTTGGCTCACCGTTGAGCACAAGGAATTCTACACCGCTCCCACAGGCGAATCCGCTCACCGTGTTGAAGAGAGAGAAGTTAAGGTCATCGGCAACGGTATGGTTGACATTGCTCCCTACGTTGACTTTGACGCTGCCGAGTACGGCATAAATGAAAAGGTTTCCTTCAAGGTGCTTAAGGAAATACTTGAAACGGCAGCAGACAAGGACGAGCTTGCGGAAATGGTAAAGACCCGTGCAGACGAGCTTGTTCCCAAGCACATCATCCTTGACGATATTTACGCTACCGTAAGCTACTTCCTTAACCTCTGCGAGGGCGTAGGTCTTGTTGACGACATTGACCATCTGGGCAACAGACGTATCCGTTCCGTCGGAGAGCTGCTCCAGAACCAGTTCAGGATAGGCTTTGCAAGAATGGAAAGAGTTATCCGTGAGAGAATGAACATTCAGGCTCAGGATATGGAGACCATCACTCCCCAGTCCCTCATAAATATAAGACCTATCACTGCCGCAATAAAGGAATTCTTCGGTTCCTCACCTCTTTCCCAGTTCATGGATCAGACGAACCCCCTTGCGGAGCTTACTCATAAGAGAAGACTTTCCGCTCTGGGTCCCGGCGGTCTTTCCCGTGACCGTGCCGGATTTGAGGTTCGTGACGTTCACTACTCCCACTACGGAAGAATGTGTCCTATCGAAACTCCTGAAGGTCCTAACATCGGACTTATCTCCTATCTTGCTTCTTACGCAAGAATAAATGAATACGGCTTTATCGAAGCGCCTTACAGAAAGGTAGACAAGGCTACGGGCGTTGTTACCGACGAGGTAGTTTACATGACTGCCGATATGGAGGACAATTACACCGTTGCTCAGGCTAACGAACCTCTTACCGAGGATCACAAGTTTGCAAGACCTATCGTTAACGCTCGTTACCGCGACCAGATACTTGAATGTGAGAGAGAACGCATCGACTACATGGACGTTTCTCCTAAGATGGTCGTTTCTATCGCTACAGCTTCCATTCCTTTCCTTGAAAACGACGACGCAAACCGTGCGCTCATGGGTTCAAACATGCAGCGTCAGGCTGTTCCTCTTCTTAAGACAGAGGCTCCTATCGTCGGCACAGGTATGGAGTACAAGGCTGCCGTTGACTCGGGCGTTTGCGTTGTTTCAAAGCACGACGGCGTTGTTGAGCGTGTTTCCGCAGATGAGGTCGTTGTCAAGGACGGCACAGGCGCACTTCACCAGTATAAGCTCATCAAGTTCAAGCGTTCCAACCAGGGTACCTGCGTTAACCAGCGTCCTATCGTTGACAGAGGCGAGGAAGTACACGTTGGTCAGGTGCTTGCAGACGGTCCTGCTACCTGCAACGGCGAAATTTCTATCGGCAAGAACGCTCTTATCGGCTTCATGACATGGGAAGGCTACAACTACGAGGACGCCGTTCTTCTTAACGAGCGTGTTGTCCGTGAAGATATGTACACCTCTATCCATATTGAAGAATATGAGATAGAAGCAAGAGATACAAAGCTTGGTCCCGAAGAGATAACAAGAGATATTCCCAACGTTGGTGAGGACGCTCTTAAGGATCTTGACGACAGAGGTATCATCAGAATAGGTGCGGAAGTCCGTGCAGGTGATATTCTTGTCGGAAAGGTTACTCCTAAGGGCGAAACAGAGCTTACTGCGGAAGAAAGACTGCTCCGTGCTATCTTCGGTGAAAAGGCAAGAGAAGTAAGGGATAACTCCCTTAAGGTTCCTCACGGTGAAGCCGGAATTATCGTTGATGTTAAGGTATTCACAAGAGAAAACTGCGACGAGCTTGCTCCCGGAGTAAGCATGCTGGTACGCTGCTACATCGCACAGAAGCGTAAGATCTCCGTGGGCGATAAAATGGCAGGCCGTCACGGTAACAAGGGTGTCGTTTCAAGAATACTCAAATCGGAGGATATGCCCTTCCTTCCCGACGGCACACCTCTTGACATCGTTCTTAACCCTCTGGGCGTTCCTTCCCGTATGAACATCGGTCAGGTGCTTGAAGTTCACCTTGGCATGGCTGCAAAGAAGCTGGGCTGGAAGGTAATGACCCCTGTATTCGACGGCGCTCACGAGGAAGACATCAGAGAAATGTTCAGACAGGCAGGCATGAGAGAAGACGGTAAGACTGTAGTTTACGACGGACGTACGGGCGAAAAGTTCGATAACCCCGTTACTGTCGGCTATATGTACTACCTGAAGCTCCACCACCTTGTTGACGATAAGATACACGCACGTTCCGTTGGTCCTTACTCACTCGTTACGCAGCAGCCTCTCGGCGGTAAAGCCCAGTTCGGCGGTCAGCGTTTCGGAGAAATGGAAGTTTGGGCTCTCGAAGCATACGGCGCAGCTTATACTCTCCAGGAGATCCTTACGGTCAAGTCCGACGATACAGTTGGCCGTGTAAAGACCTACGAAGCTATCGTAAAGGGTCAGAACGTTCCCAAGCCGGGCGTTCCCGAAGCATTCAGAGTGCTTGTCAAGGAACTCCAGTCCCTCTGCCTCGATGTCAGAGTGCTTGACGACAACGGCGAAGAGATCGACCTTAAGCAGTCCTTTGACGATGACGACGATATTATTCCGCCTCCCGTTTCAGACGCCGACGATATGGACGATGTTTTTGTTGAAGACGACCTTGACGACGGCTTCTCTCTTGACGAAGGCGAAGACGAGTTCGGCGATTATGACGAAAACGAAGACGACCTTACCTTCGACGACGGCGACGATACCGATCTGATATAAAGGGAATTCCGAAAGCCTGATCTTACGGGCTTTCGGAGAGACCTTCACTATAGCAAGCAGAAAGCGCACCCTCTGCGCACTGCATTTAAACCCTTTAGAAACCGAAAGTTTAAAGGAGTGTTAGCTGTTGGAATTCAACACATTTGATTCAATAAAAATCGGTCTTGCATCTCCCGAACAGATCAGAAGCTGGTCTCACGGCGTTGTTGAAAGACCCGAAACCATAAACTACAGAACACAGAAGCCCGAAAGAGACGGTCTTTTCTGCGAAAGGATATTCGGACCCTCCAAGGACTGGGAATGTCACTGCGGAAAGTATAAGAAAATACGCTTCAAGGGCAAGGTCTGCGAGCGCTGCGGCGTTGAAGTAACAAGAGCCAAGGTAAGAAGAGAGCGTATGGGTCATATTGAGCTTGCCGCTCCCGTTTCCCATATCTGGTACTTCAAGGGTACTCCTTCAAGAATTGGTCAGGTCATCGAGGTTTCACAGAAAAGACTTGAGGAAGTTCTTTACTTTACAAAATATATCGTTACCGATTCGGGCAACACCGAACTGGTGAAAAAGCAGCTCCTTACCGAAAAGGAATATATGGATATGCGCGAAAAGTACGAGGACGATTTCGTTGCGGAAATGGGCGCAGAAGCCATTAAGGAGCTTCTTGAAGAATATGACCCCGACAGATACGACCACTATATAATGAAGAATCTGGACGCCTTTTCCGAGGTGACAGGTCTTACCGAAGAACAGATAACGGATTTCCTTGCAAAGCGTTTTTACGTTATTGCGGACAACGCAGAAAGCGAAGATTTCCAGCCCGGCGAAGTTGTTTCAAGACTTACCTACAAAGAGGACGTTCTTGCTTACAACAGACTTAGAGAGGATAAGCACCTGTCGGTAATTACCGTTGAAACAGGCTCCGCTTATATCGAAAAGCTGTTCTTTGAAAACGTTGGAGAGAAAAACACCTCCGGCGAGTATGACGAGCTTGCAAACAAGGATAACTGGACAGACAATCTGACTTGGGCATCAAACGAGCTTAAAACAGAGCTTGCCGACCTTCCTGCAGGTCAGAAGAAGATAAAGCTGCTGAAGCGCCTTGAAATAATCGAGTCCTTCAGACAGTCCAACAACAAGCCCTCCTGGATGGTGCTTGACGTTGTTCCCGTAATTCCTCCCGATATCCGTCCTATGGTAATGCTGGACGGCGGACGTTATGCTACTTCCGACCTTAACGACCTTTACAGACGTGTTATCAACAGAAATAACCGTCTTAAAAAGATGCTGGAGCTTGACGCCCCCGACATCATCATAAGAAACGAAAAGAGAATGCTGCAGGAAGCTGTTGACGCACTTATCGACAACGGCAGACACGGCAGACCCGTTACAGGTCCCAACAACCGTGCGCTGAAATCCCTTTCCGATATGCTTAAGGGTAAGCAGGGACGTTTCCGTCAGAACCTTCTCGGTAAGCGTGTTGACTACTCCGGACGTTCCGTTATCGTTGTAGGTCCTGAGCTGAAAATGTACCAGTGCGGTCTTCCTAAGGAAATGGCTCTTGAGCTTTTCAAGCCCTTCGTTATGAAGCGTCTTGTTGATACAAAGGTAGTAAACAACATCAAATCCGCAAGAAAAATGGTTGAACGCTCCAAGAACGAGGTCTGGGACGCCCTGGAGAACGTTATTAAGGATCATCCCGTGTTCCTGAACCGTGCCCCTACGCTTCACAGACTTGGTATCCAGGCATTCGAGCCTATCCTTGTAGAAGGCAGAGCTATCAAGCTTCATCCGCTGGTTTGTACAGCGTTCAACGCCGACTTCGACGGCGACCAGATGGCTGTGCACCTTCCCCTTTCCGCAGAAGCACAGGCAGAAGCACGTTTCCTGATGCTTGCGGCAAATAACCTGCTTAAACCCTCGGACGGACGTCCTGTTGCCGTTCCTTCTCAGGATATGGTACTGGGTTCCTACTATCTGACAATGAAAAAAGCAGGCGAACCGGGCGAAGGCAAGGTATTCCGTGACGTTAACGAGGCTCTTATGGCTTATGACGCACACGTTATCTCCCTCCACGCCGCTATCAAGGTGCGCATTTCCAAGGAAGTGGGCGGAAAGACCGTTTCCAAGCTTATCGACTGCACCGCAGGACGACTTATCTTCAACGAAAATATCCCTCAGAACCTCGGATATGTTGACAGAACCAACTCCGACAAGCAGTTCGACCTTGAAGTTGACTTCCTTGTTAAGAAAAAGCAGCTTTCCGACATTATCGAGCGCTGCATAAGAATACACGGCACGACCGTTACCTCCGAAGTTCTTGACAAGATCAAGTCCCTCGGATATAAATACTCCACAAAGGCGGCTCTCACCGTTGCTGTCTGCGACGCACTTATCCCTCCCGAAAAGAAGGACATCGTTGCAGAAGCAGATGCACAGGTAGAGAAGATCAACAAGCTCTACAAGAGAGGCTTTATCTCCGCCGCAGAAAAGTCCAAGCGCTTCATCAGCATTTGGAACAAGGCAACCGACGACCTTACCGGCTGCATCAAGGAACACTACGACATTGAGAACAATCCTATCCATATGATGGCTGACTCCGGTGCCCGTGGTTCTATCAACCAGATCAGACAGCTGGCAGGTATGCGTGGACTTATCGCCAACACCTCGGGTTCCACCATCGAGATGCCTATTCGTGCCAACTACCGTGAAGGTCTTAACATTCTGGAATACTTCATTTCATCCCGTGGCGCCCGTAAGGGTCTTGCCGATACAGCGCTCCGTACTGCCGACTCAGGTTACCTTACAAGACGTCTTGTTGACGTTTCTCAGGACGTTATCATCCACGAGGAGGACTGCGGAACCGACGAGGGTATCGAGGTTTACACAATCAAGAACGGCAACGAAATGATCGAACCTCTTAAGGAAAGACTTACAGGACGTTACCTCCTTGAAGACCTGAGAGATCCCAACACAGGCGACCTTATCATGAGCCGCAACAAGCTTATGACCGATGCAGACGCACAGAAGGTCGTTGACAGCGGCATTGAAAAGGTAACTATCCGCTCCGTACTCAACTGTAAGGCAAAGCACGGCGTATGCGCTAAGTGCTACGGCGCAAACCTTGCAAACAACAACCTTATTTCCGTTGGTGAAGCTGTTGGCGTAATCGCTGCGCAGTCTATCGGTGAGCCTGGTACACAGCTTACCATGAGAACCTTCCATACAGGCGGTATCGCCTCCGCAGAAGACATCACACAGGGTCTTCCCCGTGTTGAAGAGCTTTTCGAAAGCAGACGACCCAAGAACGCAGCTATCATTGCCAAGGCAGCAGGCTCCGTTCGTATGGAAGAGATCAAGAAGACAAGAAACGTTATCATCAAGAGCGAGGAGACCGGCGAGGAAGAATACTATCCCGTACCTTACGGCTACAAGATCAAGGTACACCCCGGCGACACCGTTACAGCAGGTCAGCCTCTTACCGAAGGCTCAATAAATCCTGCCGATATTCTCCAGGTCAACGGTCAGCATGCCGTTCAGAACTATATCATCACCGAAGTACAGAAGGTTTACCGTCTGCAGGGTGTTGATATCAACGATAAGCACATTGAAGTTATCGTTCGTCAGATGCTCCGCAAGGTAAAGGTCGACGACAGCGGCTCCGGCTATCTGCTTCCCGGCTCACTTGTTGACAAGAAGGAGATCGAGGAGATCAACGCAGGCATCAAGGCTCGTATGGACAACGGCGAAACAGGTCTGAGCTTTGTTACCTATGTTCCCGTTATCCAGGGTATCACAAAGGCATCCTCCAACTCTGACAGCTTCCTTGCTGCAGCATCGTTCCAGGAAACCACAAGAGCACTTACCGATGCCGCAATCAAGGGCAAGACGGATCACCTTATGGGACTTAAGGAGAACGTTATTATCGGTAAACTTATCCCTGCCGGAACAGGTATGGACGTTTACAACAACGTTAATATCGTTAAGAACGAGAACTACGTTGAACACAGCACCGCTTCGGCAAGCGTATAAAAACCGCGAAGCGTCTAAAGTTTACGTCCACGCTTTTCAAAGGGTGGCAGGGGTCAAGGGGGCAGCGCCCCTTGTCGCTCTCCGCAGAGAGCGAAACACCCCTAAACTAAGGTGCAACGCAAAGCTGCGTTAAAAACAGCAAAGTAAAGATTACAAAGGCGCAATTCACATCAAGAAGAGGAAAGAGCAACGCTTATGTTTCCAATGTAAGCAGTTGAACCGAATCAATGTGAATTGCGCCTATTTCTATCCCTTACAAACAAAGTACCCTCGGGTAAAAATACACTGAGCGCAGCGAAGTGTATTTTTACCCGACACGACAAATTTAATGCGGAATTCGGAATTATGTCCGTTTTACCTTAATAAGCCGTGTAAGCAAATCGGGCGCACACTGTGCGCCCCTACAGAGGGATTGCCAAAAATACCGTTTTTGTGCAAAAAAACTACCAGCAAAAGATGCTGTGTCGCAGAAAAATACATTTCGCTGCGCTCAATATATTTTTCTGCGGAGGGTACTTTGTTTTTATGGGATAGAAATAGGCGCAATTCACATTGATTGGTTCCACGAGTTTTGTATTATACAACACTTTACTCGGTTCCTCTTTTTGATGTGAATTGCGCCTTTGGATTTTTTATTTTGCTTGGTTTAACATTACAATGCGTTAAGCCTTACTTTAGGGGATTTCGCTCCTGCGGGAGCGACAAGGGGCGCTGCCCCCTTGACCCCTGCCACCCTTTGAAAAGCGTGGACGTAAACTTTAGATGCTTCGCGGTTTTCTGCTGCTGCTCGTTTTTATAGATCCTGCAGGTCGGCGGCGGTCAGGTCGTTTTCCAGGTTATCCCTTGCAAGGTCGTTATCTATAACGGAATAAACATCCGAAATAGGCTTGTCAATGCTCTCCGCCTTATGCGGTACGGAGTGGTAGACCTTGAGCGAAGGCGCTTCCGTTCCTGCGATTATGGGATTTGCGTGGACTTTGCCGTGTTTTGCCTTGCCCTGTATTTCGGGAACGGCGGCAGCACGGTTTTCCGTTCCCGTATGAGTAAGGTCGGGACGTTTCATTCCTTGTTTTGCCATTTTTCCGATTCTCCTTTCCGAGGAAGCTGCTTTGCGCAAAGCGTTGTTCCCCGTAACAGTATTCTCAGTCGGCAAGGCATTTATCCCGAATTTGAATTATACAAAAATATCTCTACCCACGGCATATTTTCTTTCACCGCTTTAAGCTGCCCTTCGTTAACGCTGCTGTTCGCACAAAGCAGATATTCAATATTCTTACAGCCGTATATGGGCGCAAAATAATCCTCCGACTCAAAAACGCAGTTGTAAATTTCAAGCACTTTCAGATTCTTCATCTCCGAAATAAAACTTAAATCGGAAATTTGGTTTGATATATGCAGTATCTCAACGTTTTGCAGCGCCGTTATAGGCTTTGTATCGGTCACTTCTCCCTCAATGAAAAGCTCCTTAACGCTCTGCAGCTTTTCAATACCCGTCAGATCGGCAGGTTTTACTCTCTCATATATGTGATACAAGGTCATATCCGTCTTTTCCGACAGATAATCAAAAATTTCTTCATTGGCAAATTCTCCGTTGGTATAGCTGCAAAATTCATCGGCGGCAATATCAGGCGCACTTTTCCGCAGACCGCTCGGTACAGGCTCATCTGCAAATTCTTTCCCCGAAAAAGCAACGCCGCTTTCACTTTCCGATGCTTTGGTAATAAGGCTGTGCATATCAACCGTGCCTATATGCTCATACTTTTCAAGCGCCCTATCCATAGTTTCAAGGAAGAAGTTTCCTGCTATGTCAATTCTGTCTGCACCCACAGGCATATCTCTGTTATATTGTCCATAGGCAAACTCACCGCCTGCGTGGTCAACGAAAAAGATCTCGCCCTCATCGCCATAATACATTCTCTCCTCACCGATACGGACGCTGCTAAAGCTGTTTTTGCAGACATAATACTTATACGCCGTATAATTTCCGAAGCCATAAACCGGATTACAGCCTGTGTAAAAGTACATATCGTTTTCCCTGTCGTAATAAAGCTCAAGGTCTGCTCCCGTCAGCCAGCTTTGCCAAAAATAGCGGAAGTAGTTTTCTTCCCATTCCGCCCCTTCGGTATCGTAGGTCAGAATATTCCAGCCCTCGCCCGGCAGCTCATATATCAGTTCGGGAAATTTATCGAAATTAAGGTCAATAAAAATTTTATCCGTGTCAAATTTGTTTGCAGCTCTGAACGCCTGTTTTAAAACGCTGTCATTGCGGTAGGTAACGTTGTAATAATCAAGATTAACGGTATTATTGCCGCTTTCCTCCGCAGAAATGCACAGCTCCTTGTTGCCGCCGAGGATACGTCCGCCTATTTCCGTTACAGCCGCAGGAATGTCAAGTGTCGTTATGCCGCTGTCGGAAAAAGCACCGCTGCCTATGGACTTCAAGGTTTCGGGAAGGGTTATTGACCTTATTGCGGAGTAGCGGAAGGCGTGGCTCTCAATGGCTTCAACGCCCTCGGGTACGGCAAATCCGCCCGTTCTGCCCTGTGGATAATAAACAAGGGTCTTGCCGTCCTTGCTGTAAAGAATACCGTCCTTTGAGGTGAAATTTTCGCCGTCCGTTATGTTTACATTTTCAAGAGAATCAAGCCCCAACAGATTTCCGCCGAAGCCTTTCAGCCCCTTTGGCAGGTTAAGAGTTTTCAGCTTTGCAAGGCTTTTCAGACCCTTGAATTCCGTCATAGTATCGGGCAGAGTAAGCTCCGTAATATCGCTGTCCGCAAAGGCGCTTACCCGAATTTGCGTAACAGGGAAGCCTAAAATTTCATCGGGAATGACCACCCTTTCATCGGCACCCTTGTAACCGAGGATAGTTACTTCCCCGTCCGTTATTTTGTAGGTAAGGTCGTACTCCGCCGTTATCTTTTGCGGCTCGGTAACCTGTTCCGTTGTCACGGTTACGCTTGCCGAGCCTGTTTCCGCAGAGGTTGTTTCAACAGGCTGTTCCTCCCGATTCTTATTCTTACAGGAACAAAGGGCAAAAATGCAGAGCAGCGCCCCGATTATGTAAAATACACGATATTTCATATTACCCCTCCGTTACGTTCCGCCAAAACAAAACGAGCAGCCCGGATTATGCGCCTTTAAAAGGTCAAAATGCGGCTTTGCGATTTTGTATATGTCCTCATCACCGTAAAAAACAAATTGTTCAAGTCCGTACAGCTTTTCCGCAGCGGAAAAATCACACATATCACGGCAGTCGCTTATCTCAATTCTCCGCAGAGAACTCAGCCCCGACAGATCGGGTAACGCTTTTACGCCGATAATACGGCTAAGTTCAAGCCTGTTCAGTTTTTCAAGTCCGCATATAAAATCCACATTTTCAAGGGCTGTATATTCGCCGTTCACGCAGTCCTTCCAGACCTCATGAAGGCCAAGCTGCTCCAAATTTTTCAGTTTTCCTATACCTTCTCCTGAGCCTATGCCCGACCACATAACAATCAGATCTTCAAGCTCCGTAAGCTCCGATATTTTCTCAAAATTTTCTATACGCTCAAAGCCGCTGAGATAAAGGCTCTTTAAGCCTTTGCAGCCTGTTATGCAGCTCATATCCAGAACTCCGCCCGAAACACAAACAGAAAGCTCTTCAAGCTGCGGCATTTCCTTTAAAAAGTCAAAACAGCCCTTTTCGGCAGGGCTTCCGTCACCTGTGTACCATTCGCCCGTAAAAAGCTCCAACGACTTTGCATTTACCGCCCTTGAAAGAACGGACAGGTCTTCCTCACGCAGGTCCGCATAAACCGAAAGTGTTTCCGCTGCCGCCGCTTCATCATCGTTCATTTCTTTCAGCTTTTCAAGGTCGTCACGGGATTCATCCTTGGCAAGGTTCAGACTTTCATCGGCAAACACAACATATTTTCCGCTGTCAAGGTCGTATGCTCCGCCGTAGTTTCCAAGCTGATTTATAAGTATCAACACGCCCTCATCATTTATGCCGCCGCATATCCATTCTTCAAGCTCCGAATGGGGTCTGCCGTTTTTAACGGAATAAATGCTGAAAAACCGTGTCGTGTTGTTCACGCCTGCGGAAAATGCTGCGTGGCACACTCCGTCACCCCGTATAAACTCTGCGGAAAGTCCTACCGACTTGGGTATGACTGTTTCCGCCTTACCCTCGGAGGAAACATAAACGCAGCAGCTTGTTGCATAGGGAATAAATTCCGTTTCAAGGTCAAGATAACGCAGAACAACGAAATATTCCTTTTTCCCGTTCCCGTCAAAGTCCATAGCAAGGGTATCTCCAACCGTTATTGCAGGCTCAAAATTTTCGTCAGTATCGGCAAAAGGCAGCGTTGACCCAAGAATGTATCTTCCCCCCGACTTTTTCAGTGCCTCGGCAGTTTTGCGGTAGCTGTCGGTGCTTTTAAGATGATCAACTGCGATTTTTTCTATATCCTCGGGAAGTTCGGAAGCCCAGACGTAATCATCAATATAAAGTTCAGCCGCATTCAGGTTTTGCGGCTTTTTGGGCAGGCTGTTATAGTCGCTGATGTGGTGTTCAATGCCGTCCTGATAGGTCATTTCTGCGGCGTAACCGATAAAAGCCGTATCAAGGGCAAAAATATCGTAATATTCGTCCTTTTCCGCTGTAAGAGAAATCTCCTTTGAGGGTGGGTTAAAACCAAATTCTTCCGCTTCTCCGCTTTCGGGGTCAACGGCAAAGTAATCGCTGTAATTTTCCCCTTCAAGCCAGTAGGCATAGTAGCCTGCGGTATAGATTTTTGTTATTTCCGTTCCAGTTTCCTTCAAAGCGTCAAGGTACTCTCCGCCGTTTTCAAGGTGCGCCGCAAAGTCCTCCGCAGTTATTTCCTTTACAGCAAGCTGTCTGAACACCCCGTCGGGGCAGAAAACCACGGGATAAGCGGCAAATTCATACTTTACCCCGAAATAGAAAACGCCGTTTATATGATCTATTAAGCCGCTGCCGCTGTATGAGACTGCACTTTCGGGCATACCGTCATTAATGTAATATATTGTATCCCACATTGTTGACGCACCTGCATATACCGCAAGCCTGAGGCAGCGTTTTATCCCGAAATCAAGGGCGCATACCTCTCCCGTGGCATGTATTCCGCCGTCTGCAAGCAATGCCGCATTTTCCCCGTCAACGTAATAAACAGCACCGTCACCCATAAACCAGCTTGGCGCAGGAGAGCAGTCAAGGAAAATAACGCTTTCGTTCTCCCCGTCCATATCAAAATCATAGCTTGCGCCCATTGTAAAGGGCAGATCCTCCGCAGAATTTACGGGGATATAATCATCATCATACTCTGCGGCGTTTGTGTTATAATCTTCTATGGTTTCCCCTTCGTCGGCAAAGCAATGCTCCCTTGCTATAGCAATATGCGCCTTATCGGGGAAATCAGCTTCATTTTCAAAAATTATATCTTCGACAATGTGACATTCAAGGACGGAACCCGTTTTTTCTCCCGAAACCGCTTTAAGGGTGCTTATATCCGCCGTTACCTTTCCCGCTGCAGGAAATTTGAACGGCGGTTTAAAATAGTTTTCTCCGGTGCTTATATCCGCCGTTACTTCTCCCGTTGCAGGAGCGGTCAGCGATGTTTGCTCAGTTTCCGTGCCTGTTTCCGCTGTTGTTTCGTAAGCAACAGCAATTTCAGCCGTACTTGTTTCGGAAAGATTCGTATTTCCCTGCCCGTTCTTTGCACAGGAGCAAAGCATTGCCGAAATTATTAACGCCGTAAACAGCCTTGATATTTGTCTGAACATAAATATCCCCCGATCGTCCGAATCATATTGATTCTATTATCCGACAATCGGGGGATTTTTTCAATTACACAAACGTTACAAATTATTACAGTTTTATACTAATAACCATTTGTTCTATGGATAAAGACGGTGGATAGAATACGACCAATCAAGGAAAACGACCGCAGGCAGGCTGCCGCCTGTCAAGGGAGTTTGACGCAGAGTGGGCGTATTATAGCCGCCGTATTTTATC
>JALEJQ010000063.1 GCA_022769565.1 Oscillospiraceae bacterium | reverse complement strand
GATAAAGACGGTGGATAGAATACGTCCAATCAAGGAAAACGACCGCAGGCAGGCTGCCGCCTGTCAAGGGAGTTTGACGCAGAGTGGGCGTATTATAGCCGCCGTATTTTATCCATAGGTTAAATGGTTATTAGTATTATAAGTCATTGCAAGCTCATACAGATCCATTTATAAACTCCTATAAGAAAAGCCTTGCATTATCCGTGCAAGGCTCAATAATCTGTTTTGATGTTGTCCGTCTCGGTACTGAGACCCCCGACGGCAAGGTTCTACTTGATTTATAGTGCTAACAGTTCATATAACATCACAAATTATCCCTGTTTAAACACTTGGATAAGCTATTTCTTATCTTGACAATATAATACCACATAATCGTTGATTTGTCAATATCAAATAAAAAGATTTTATCCACATCACAAGACCCCCACCAGATCAAACTCCGGCGTATATTCCTCCTTGGCGGAGGATTTTTCCTGCATATAGCCTTTGAAGCCCATTTCTGCGGCTTTATCGGCGACAAAGTTATACTCAAAGGTGGCGATGCGCCTTGAAAGCTCCTTGAACTCATAGCTTCTGTAAAAAGGCGTGTACTGGCTCATAAGGCTGAGCAAAATATCCTCCGTTCCGAAGCGCTCCGCAATTGTTTCAAGCACCCTTACGGAATCGTGACGGCAGCTTGGCAATGTAAGATGCCTTATAACAACGCCCTTTTCAAGCAGTCCGTTCTCACCGAGCCTTGCCTTGCCCACCTGCCGCAGCATTTCCTCCACAGCGGCGCAGGCACGTTCAAAATAGTCGGGCGCAGAAGAATATTTTGCCGCAAGAGCATTATCATAATACTTAAAATCGGGCAGATAAATATCAACGTACCCCTCAAGCATTTTAAGCGTTTCCGTCAGCTCGTAGCCGCCGCTGTTGTACACCACCGGTATTTTCAGCCGGGGCTTTACTCTGTCAAGAACGCTTATTATCTGTGGAACGTAATGGGTCGGGCTTACAAGGTTGATATTGTGTGCGCCCTTTTCCTGCAGTTCGAGAAATATCTCTCCAAGGCGCTCACCGCTTATTTCCCTGCCGAAATTTTCTGCGGAAATTTTATAATTCTGGCAGAAAACACACTTTAATCCGCACCCCGAAAAGAACACCGTGCCTGAGCCGTTCGTTCCCGAAATGCAAGGCTCCTCCCACATATGAAGGTACGCCTTTGCAGCCTTTATTTCAAGTCCTCCGCCGCAGAAGCCCATACCCTTTGTACGGTCTGCGCCGCATTTTCTCGGGCAAAGGCGGCAGGAGGCAAAGTTATAATCCATTTTAACACTTCCCTTGCTGTAAGTATAACACAAAAAATATTGCTTGTAAACCGCACGGTTAAATGTTATAATTGATAGTGTGAAGTGTGGAGAGTGAAGAGTGGAGTTTTTTTAATTTGCAATGTGGAGAGTGGAATGTGGAATTGTGGTATCGCCTGCGGCGATGTTATTTGAAATTTATATGTAGTTCGGTTAAATCGGGATGGGAGACCCGTCCCATACATAAAAAACGTGAGCGAAGCGAACACCTTAACTATTCATTATTCATTATTCACTATTCATTATTACGCATCGTTGTTCCAATATGAGGATTTAATATAAATGAAAGGTATGATATTATGCCCGAAACGGTAATTATAACAGGTGCTTCAAGAGGTATCGGCAGAGCTGCCGCACTTCTTTTCGGAAAAAACGGCTACAACGTTATTGTAAACTATTCCTCCTCGGCGGATAAGGCGGAGGAGGTCTGCTCGGAAATAAACGCATCGGGGGGCTGCGCTTACCCATTTAAAGCGGACGTTTCGGACAGGGCAGCCGTTGACGGAATGACCGCTTTTGCCGCAGAAAAATTCGGCGGTGCGGATATTCTTGTGAACAACGCAGGCATTGCGGAACAGATAATGTTCTGCGATATTACCGAGGAAAAGTGGGACAGGCTTTTTGCCGTTGACGTAAAGGGCGTTTACAACTGCACCCAGTCGGCGCTGCCCCATATGGTACACAACAAGTACGGCAGGATAATCAACGTTTCCTCAATGTGGGGCATAACAGGTGCTTCCTGCGAGGTGCATTATTCCGCCGCAAAGGCTGCTGTTATAGGCTTTACAAAGGCGCTTGCAAAGGAGCTGGGTCCATCGGGGATAACCGTTAACGCAGTTGCTCCCGGAGTTATTGCAACCGAAATGAACAGCAGGCTTGACCCCGAAACAATGGACGCACTCAGGGAAGAAACTCCCCTTGAACGCATAGGAACGCCCGAGGACGTTGCCGAAACAATATTTTTCCTTGCTTCTCCCCGTGGGGCATTTATTACGGGAGAAACAATTTCCGTGAACGGAGGGTTTGTTATCTGATATGACTGCCAACGAACTGCTTACCGTGACCTCAAAAATGGGCGCTATGCTCACCGAATACGGTGCCGAGATATACCGAGTTGAGGACAGCATAAACCGAATTGCCGCAACCTACGGCTTCGGAAAGGAGCGCAGGGTGGAGGTGTTCTCCATTCCTGCCTGCCTTATCATTACCATTGACGACGAAAACGGTCTGCCTCTTACAAGACAGACCAGAATTACAAAGCGTGAAACAAATCTTGACCGTGTTGACAAGCTGAACAACCTTTCCCGTTTCATCTGCACGGAAAAGCCCGATTATAACACCATAATGACCTTTCTTAATCAGATAAGCAACCGAAAGACCTACGGTTTCGCCGCTATTCTTGCAAGCTATGCCGTTATAGGAGCGGTTTTTGCGCTTTTCTTCGGGGGCGGTTTCAGAGAAGCACTTGTGGCAGGCGTTATTGCCGTTGTTATAAGGCTTATCGAAATTGCCGCTTCAAGGATAAAGCCAAGCGTTTTTTTCAGTAATCTTGTATGCTCGCTGGCTGCTGCGGCAATTGCGGTGTTGGTGTCGGTGACAGGCTTTACAAGCGGCTTTGACACGGTGATAATCGGTGCGCTTATGACCCTTGTTCCGGGAGTTACTCTTACCAACGGAATGAGAGATTTTATTGCAGGAGATTTTTTTGCGGGACTTTACACACTGACGGAAGCCTTGCTAACCGCCGTGGGAATGGCTGTCGGAGCGGCTTCGGCAATTGCCCTGCTTACAAAAATTTTCG
>JALEJQ010000062.1 GCA_022769565.1 Oscillospiraceae bacterium | reverse complement strand
CAGTACACAGAAGCACGGGGTGTATATAAAATTCACGATATGATTTTAAAACATTATGAAGTGGCAGACGATAATTCTATTGTTAAAACGATTTCTCAAGAAGAATTAAGCGGATATTATGATGAACTGTTGAAGGTGAATTTAAACAAGAAAATGGAAATGGTTGGCTATACAACATTGGATGCATTTCCTGATTGGTCTTGTATGTACGGGGTAAAAAAGGATAGCAATAGTATTGATGAAATAGTTTTTATTAGAGAGAGCAGCAATTATTATTTAGCTACAAAAGAAAAACATACTGACAGTTTGTTCTGGAAATGTCAAACAGTTTTTTCGCAAATTACTCCGGGTTGGTAAAATAATAAGCAGGTTACATATTTTGGTGGTAGACTTGGAGGTAAAAATATGTTGAATAAAATATTTGCTTTAATTGTTTCAACAGCAATGTGCCTGTCGCTGTTATCGGGGTGCAGTGAAAGTGCTGTTGGCGAAGTGCAAACAGAGAAAACAACTGCCGCAACCATCGTTCCCGAAGGTTTAACGGCGGAATTGAGATCATATTAATTTCAAGAGGTAATATTTCAAGTGAATACGTCCGTGACGATCCATATGGAGATGAGGCGTTTAAAATGTATATTGAGCTATCCGTTCAAGGTGATAAATGACATAGAAATGATGTATTAATAATATATTTATCAATATCCCCGTTCGGGCATTGCTTCGGACGGGGATATTTCTGCGTTAACAGAAAGTAGTTGAATTTTGGTTGGGAATATTGTATGGTTATAATGTAAAATAAATACTTGAGGTGATTTTATGAAGAAAAATAAATTTTTATCCCTTGTTGCGGCGGTAACGGCTATGGCGCTGACAGGCTGCGGCGGTGCGGCGGAAACTGCGGACACGGAAACGGTTGACAAGACTTCCGCAGGTTCGGAGACCTCCGCTGTGACCTCCGCTGCGGCTGAAACGTCTGCTGCCGAGCCGATAAAGGCGGTCTATGGCGAAATAAGGACGGAGTTTGCCGATATTCCCGACCTTAGCGCTTACCCCTTGTCCGAAAGCGGCGTTCCCGACGGTTACAGTGCAGTTTACGAAGCGGAAAGCGCCGAGCTTTCGGGAAACTGCAAGGTGGTGGACAACGGTTCCTTCTCCGGCGGCTCTTATGTAAGCGGACTTAACTCACAGGGAGATAAGATAGTATTTAACGTTGATATTGAATATGACGGAATGTACGACCTGAACTTTGTCTGCTATTCGGGCGACAGCGGAAGAGTGAATTATGTTTACATAGACGGCGTACATTGCGGAGATGTTATCTGCAATTCCGACGGGCTCATCGTTGATTCGCTGCTGAGATGTATTTATCTTGAAAAGGGCAGCCACGAGATAGCCTTGCTCCCAAGCTGGGGCTATGCGGATTACGATTGCTTGAAAATAACCCCCGGTACGGCGATCACCGAGGACACCTACAAGGTCACAGCGGAGCTTTCCAACCCTAATGCGGACGAAAATACACGCAGACTTTACAAGTTCCTTTGCGATATTTACGGAAAATACAGCCTTACGGGTCAGTTTGCCGACAAGGGCAGAAGCTCCTCCGAGCTTGAAAGAATAAAGCAGGCTACAGGCAAGGAATTTGCCGTTCTCGGACTTGATATGATGGATTACAGCATTGCAAACAAGGCTAACGGCGCAAACGGCAGAGCCATTGAGTACGCTTATGACTGGTACGAAAATGCAGGAGGCATAGTACAGTTCTGCTGGCACTGGAATTCTCCCGGAGAATATGCGAAGAACGATGCAGACCACCCGTGGTACAGTTCTTTCTACAAGGAAGGCTCAAACATTGACCTTGACCGCATAATGAACGGCGAAGACCCCGAGGGTTACGACCTGCTTATGTCCGATATTGACGGCATTGCGCAGGAATTTGTACGTCTGAGGGATTCGGGCGTACCGATAATATGGCGTCCTCTCCACGAAGCGGCAGGAGGATGGTTCTGGTGGGGAAACTGTGAGCCGGAGAGCTACAAGAAGCTGTGGAACGAAATGTATGACAAAATGACCAATGAGTACGGTCTGACCAACCTTATATGGATGTGGAACGGACAGGACGCAGAGTGGTACCCCGGCGATGATACGGTTGATATAGTTTCGTGGGATATTTACGCAGGAAATCACGTTTACACAAGCTTTAGCGGCACATTTGCGGAGGCGGCGCTCTGTTCCTCCGAGAGCAAGCTCATAGCACTTTCGGAGAACGGCTGTGTAATGGACCCCGACCTTGTTATGAGGGATAACGCAAGGTGGCTTTTCTGGGGGACCTGGGCTTCGCCCTTTACGCTTAAGGATTACGTTCTTAACGAGGAATATACCGAAAAGGAAATGCTTATAAAGGCGTATAACCACGAACGCACACTTACTCTGGATGAGCTGCCCGACCTGAAAAATTATCCTCTTGATCAAGGGATAACAAAATGAGGGAACAGCTTCCCGTTATTGACTTTTTATGACATTTTTGATACAATAAATCAAACTAAAAATTGAAAGGGAGATGCAGTTGTGGGTTTAATGGATATTTTGCAGTCAGCGCTTTAATCGGTTTCAGATGTTGGCAGAGCAGAGGGCAAGACAGCAGCGTGCTATGCAGGAAAATGCGCAAAGACAGGCACAGATGGCAGCTTCAAGAACGCCGAAATATGTAGGCGGTGCAAATCAGCTTGGCTGCTGCTGCGGCAACTGCATACATTATTTGCCGTACACTAATGAATGTGCATATAATAAATTCAAACATCCTTCGGGAGCCGATGACTACTGCAACAGCCACCGCAGCAAATATTAATTATAAGCTGTTTACAGGGAGAATGTAAAAAATGAGTTCACAGCTTCGGGGAGCAGATCATTCTGTTGACCTTACAAGGGGCAGCATAACGGGCGGACTTATACGGTTTGCAGTACCTCTTATGATAGGAAATCTGCTGCAGCAGTTTTACAACATTGCAGACACTTTTATAGTGGGCAGGTTTATCGGAAAGGAAGCCCTTGCCGCAGTGGGTTCGGCTTATTCTGTAATGGTTTTCCTTACTTCGGTGATGATCGGGCTTTGTATGGGCAGCGGAGCGTTTCTTTCCATACAGTTCGGCAACGGCGACAGCAGAGTCTTTTCCTGCGGCAATTTTATGTCCTTTGTAACTATCGGCGGCTTCTCGCTTGTTATGAACGCCGCCGTTTACGCCGCTATGGACGGCATACTTGCGCTTTTGCAGATACCCGGTGAGGTCTATCCGCTTATACGCTCCTATCTGCTCATAATTTTCGGAGGCATACCTGCGGCGTTTTTGTATAACTATTTTGCCTGCTGCCTGCGGTCGGTGGGGAATTCGGTTGTACCCCTTGTTTTCCTCGGGGTGTCAGCGGTGCTGAACGTTCTGCTGGACGTTTTGCTTGTGGCGGTGTTCTCGTTCGGCATAGAGGGAGCGGCTGCGGCTACGGTAATATCACAGTATGCTTCGGGGATAGGGCTGTGCGCTTATGCTCTTGCAAAAAATCCGTCTCTGCGGTTCAAAAAGGACACGGCGCACTTTGAAAAGCACATTTTGAAAAGGATACTTAGCCTTTCCCTTCTTACCTCGCTGCAGCAGTCCATAATGAATTTCGGTATACTTATGGTGCAGGGGCTTGTAAACAGCTTCGGTACGGCAGTTATGGCGGCGTTTTCCGCAGCGGTGAAGATAGACACCTTTGCCTATTCGCCCGTGCAGGATTTCGGCAACGCTTTTTCAACCTTTACGGCGCAGAACCGCGGTGCGCAAAAGGACGAGCGAATCCGTGACGGCATAAAAACGGCATTTGCTGCGGTGGTCATATTCTGCGCAGCAATAAGCCTTTTGGTCGTTATATTTGCAAAGCAGCTTATGTCGATTTTTGCGGAAGACCCCGAGATAATAAGAATAGGAGTTTCCTACCTGCGTACAGAGGGAGTTTTTTACTGTCTGATAGGGTTTTTGTTCCTTTTTTACGGATATTTTCGTGCAGTCGAACGCCCCGTTATCTCGGTGGTGCTTACGGTGGTATCTCTCGGTACAAGAGTGGCGCTTGCATACCTGCTTTCGGGAATACCGTCTGTCGGTTACAATGGAATATGGGCAAGTATTCCTATTGGCTGGGCGCTGGCGGATATTGCAGGTCTGTATTTTATGAAAAGAAAAAATAAGGATGGATAACGATATGCTTTATGAAAAATACATTTTGAACGTACCCTATGAAAAGGGCGGAGTTTCTTCCGAGGGCTGCAGGGCAGAGCTTACGGCTGTTGTTCCCGATATGCTGCCTAACGACACACGGGGAATAAAGCGCAGAGCGGTGATTATCTGCCCAGGCGGCGGATATGATTACTGCTCCGTAAGAGAAGCGGAGCCTGTGGCAATGAGACTGGCTTCTTACAACGTTGCGTGTTTCGTGCTTAATTACAGCTGCTATCGAAAGCTGTTCCCAACAAATTTGCTGGAGCTTGCCGCCGCAATGCTGTTTGTCCGTGAAAATGGGGATAGATTCGGCATTGACGCAGAAAAGGTCTATGTCTGCGGCTTTTCTGCAGGAGGACACCTTGCGGCAAGCCTTGGCGTACATTGGAACAAGCCTTTTGCATACGAGCCTTTCGGTGTTTCGCCCGAAATGATAAAGCCATATGGACAAATACTCTGCTATCCCGTTATAACGGGCGGAGAAAAGCGTCATGACGGTTCCATACTGAACCTTATAGGCGACGATTCCAACGAGGAAGCAAAGCACCTTGTATCACTTGAGGAGCAGGTCAGCGGTGATACCGTTCCCACCTTTATATGGAGCACCTGCGACGACGAGCTTGTTCCTGTGGAGAACACACTTATGTTCACGGCGGCTCTTGCGGCGAATAAGGTGCCGTTCACAAGCCATATTTTCAGCAGCGGAGTGCATGGACTTGCCCTTGCGGACGAAAGCACGGCAAACTATGACGGACATATCAACAAAGAGTGCGCTGAATGGGTTAGAATGGCGGTTGAGTGGATAAATAAGTAACAGCAATGGGCTGTTGCATCACACGCTGCAACAGCCCATTTTGCAATTATTAAGACGGCAATTCCGTAAACATAATGACCGCTTCATCTTTATAAGCATAGATATAAATATAATTTTCATCATACAGATACCAGCTGTCAGGCATAAGCTGCAGATAAGGCTCTCCGATAGACTTGATGCCGATGAAATAGGGATAGATATTGCCGTTTTGGTCCTGCTCCACCATGATAGGAACATTATTGCCGTCAATGCTGTATTTTCTGCGGTCAAGGCGGATATAAACGTGGCGGCTGTTTTTGCAGCTAAAGCTGTATGCTTCGCCGGTCAGGGTGTAGGTGTCTTTTTGGCTGCTGTCCGTAAAAACGGTCATGCCGTCATAGCTGCTGTCTGTTTTGAAAATGAAATTGGTTTTATCGGGCGGCAGTTCCGAAGATACATCTGCCATTGAAACAAATTCGTCAATTTCGCACCATTCCGTGTAATACAGCTCGTCGGATTTGTTCTTCCTGCTTACCCCTTTGGCAATAAGCGTACCGTAATTCGCAGGTAATCCTGAATAAGGCTGTGTTCCCCAAAAGTGTTTCGGGTATGTGATTTTATTTTCGGGATATTTTATATTTACGCTGAAGCTGTCATCCGGGAAAACATTTCTTAATTCTTCAAGTTTAGCTGAAATAAGCTCTCTGTACGCCCTGCCTGTTTCCCCATAGCCGTTATAATAAATATCGGCGGACAAGCTGTCATACGAAACATTTTTTAGGAAGCTGTCTATGTTGCCGTCAAAATATACGTCAATACATTTTGCGGCTTTGTTGTTACGGTATAGCCAGTAGTCGGAGTAAACTAATTCTATATCGGCTGATACGTCTGTTCCAAGGCGCTTATCGTCAAAATATTTTTCGGTCAATGCGCTGCATATCTCGTCATATTGTCTTGAATCGTAAAACTGCTTTGTACCGGCTTTGTAATAAATAGTGCTGTTCTTTTCTTCCAGGATAACATATCCCGAAAAGTAACGGTTTTGGGGGATAATGTAACCGCTCCACTCCAAGCCGGAGTCGATGCCTGTTATCTCGGGGTGTTCTCCGTATTTTTCATAGTAGTAACGGTCAACGCCGTTTTGCGCAGCTTTTACAGCGGCGTTACTTTTGGAGACCTCATTGGCATAATCGGCTATCCAGCCTATAAGTGGGGCGAAGATGAAAATTACAATAATTATTGCTATGATAACAGCCGCAGCTATTATGATATGTCCGATGTTTATTTTCATTTTCATAGCTGTCCTCCGATTTTCAGGATATGTTTAATTTTAGCATGATATTGTCAAAATTTCAATATAGAATTAAGTTGATTTGCCATAAACCAAACGGGGAAAATCCCTGACAGAAAAGAAAACAGATGTTTCCCGTTTTAGGAAACAGCTGTTATTTTGTACAATAGCTTCTGCGCTTGAATTATTTATAAGGTTTTGATACAAAGCTTCTTCCCACAAGGTAGTCAATGCTCACATCATAATAATCGGCAAGCTTGATGATAAGATTTAAGGGGATCTCACGCTCGCCCCGTTCATATTTTGAATATAACGACTGGTCGCACATAAGATATTCCGAAATTTGCTTTTGGGTCAGATCGTTGTCCTCTCTGAGATCACGGATTTTTAATCTCATTACAATATCACCAAATTTACTTTTGCAGCAATCCCTGCAAATAGGCTTGCAGCTTGCCCTTCTGCACATCGTCAAGACGCTTGAAATCAAACAGAATTTCCTTTTCCGTTTCGGAAAGACCTGCGGCGGACGCATATTTATCATCGCTGAGTTCAAGCAGATAATCGGCTGATACGCCGAAATACTGTGCAATATTGCATATCATCTGTATGTCCGGTTCCGCCTGACCAAGCTCGTATTTGCTTATCATTGCCTGAGAAACGTTCAGTTCAATTGCCAATCTCTGCTGGCTCAGACCTCTTGCTTCACGCAAAATTTTGATTCGTTTCATTAATTATCACCAATTATATGATATAACTTTTGAGAATATTTATTATTCTTATTGATTTTAAAAGTTAATCGAATATGTTATAATTGATAAAACTTTTGCGATTATACAATGTATTTCCTTATTTTTTCAAAAAATCCTTGACAAAACCGTTTTTATAGGCTATACTCAATTTGTGTTCTGTAAAAAGGACATAATACTGCAATATTAAGGAGGCGGACAAAGTGTTCATCAGAATTAAAGCTGTTACAAGGGAATACTGTTGTTTAGGGAAGTCCGTCTGCCGCTGCGCCTGCTGACATTTTCAGGCTGAGGTATATATGGGTATGCTTCCTTGGGGAAGCTTTTTTTATGCCTTTATGACGGGCGGCTGACAAAATTTTGTTCTTAAAGTATATTATTTGTAATAATATACGGAAAGGAGTATATATGGAGCTTACAGAAAATGTTATAAAGAAGCCGAGAGTTATCCTCGTAAGTGCTGACACGGGGGAATTTGACGCTGAACTTTCAATGAAGGAGCTTGAGGAGCTTGCAAAGACCGCAGGAGTTGAGGTGGCAGCCACCGTTACCCAGAAGCGTCCAAGCTACGATACCGCCACCTGCATCGGTTCGGGCAGGCTTGAAGAGCTTGCGGAGGAGGCTGCGGCGCTGGACATTGACCTTGTTATCTTTGACCACGAGCTTACCGCAAATCAGACCAAAAACATAGAAAAGATACTTGACATAAGAGTTATTGACCGCACAACGCTTATACTTGATATTTTTGCGCAGCGTGCGCTTACCAAGGAGGGACGCATACAGGTTGAGCTTGCTCAGCAGAAATACCGTCTTGCACACCTTGCGGGAAAGGGAATCGAAATGTCCCGTCTTGGCGGCGGCATAGGTACAAGAGGTCCCGGTGAATCCAAGCTGGAAACGGACAAGCGGCATATTCACCGCCGCATTGAAGCGCTTACCGAAGAATTAAAGGAGCTGGAACGCCGCCGTGAGCTGCACCGCACACGCCGCAGAAAGGACAATGTTATCGTTGGCGCAATTGTAGGTTACACAAACGTTGGCAAATCCACACTTATGAACGCCCTGACCGATGCAGGTGTGCTTGCGGAGGACAAGCTGTTTGCCACGCTGGACACTACCTCCCGTGCGCTGGCTCTGCCCGACGGAAGAAGCGTTCTGCTTGTTGACACGGTTGGTCTGGTGCGCCGTCTGCCCCATAACCTTGTGGAGGCGTTCAAAAGCACCCTTGAAGAAGCTGCAAACGCCGATATTATCATCAATCTTATCGACATAAGCGCAGATGACGGCTACGAACAGGCGCAGGTCACGGCGGAGCTGCTGAAGGAGCTTGGCTGCGAGGGAATACCTCAGGTCAACGTTCTTAACAAGGCGGACAAGCTGCCCGAGGGTGCGAATATCACCTGCGACGACAGCACCGTTCTTATTTCCGCGAAAAACAAGGTCGGCTTGGACGAGCTGCTTGAGTGCATAGCAAGGAACCTGCCCGAAACGGCTAAAAGGGGTAAATTTGTTATACCTTATGACAAAACATCAATAATTAATACTATTCGTATAGACGGAAGGGTGTTTTCCGAGGAATATACTGCCGAGGGAACGCTTATTGACGCACTTGTTGACAACAAGGTATATTATCTTGCGGAGCCGTTTGCGGTGAAGTGAATGGTTCCGACAATTTAGATTTTGCATAATACACAACTCTATCCTGCAAAATTCACAAAATAATAATTGACAATCGGCAGGCAGGGTGCTATACTTTAAGCAATATAAAGCATATAATTTTTAACAAGCAACAATGACGTTTCTTACGGGCGTTATTGCTGCTTGTTTTTTTGTGGGAGCAATAAATATGGGTGAAACTATACTCATACTAATAACCATTTAACCTATGGATAAAATACGGCGGCTATAATACGCCCACTCTGCGTCAAACTCCCTTGTTATGCTTGGTGCTGCCGGGGTGAACTATGTTATGGCGATACCTCACGGCGATGATATGGATTGCCCGTTCCGCCCCCACACAGGAACCCCACAACCGTTACAGCTAACAACAAACTGCCAAAAGCCGCATAGCGGTGGCCGGGAGAGGGCTGGGGGATTGGGGAAAGAGAGTACAGAGGGAAAACCGCAAGGGGGGAAGGGGGAGGGCGACCCGGCGTCCCTTTTGTGCAGAGCGCCTCCCCCTTGCCCCCTGAAGGCTGTCCCTTTGCATAGCGCTTCGCTAAATGAATAATGAAAAATGAATAGTGAATAGTGAATAATTAAGGTGTTCGCTGCGCCCACGGGATTTTTATACATTGCCGCAGGCAATTCCTTAATTATTCATTATTCATTTTTCACTATTCACTATTCATTCAGCGCAGCGCTCTGTTTGCCGTGCCGCAGGAAAATATGCCTTGCTCCGCACGTTTTCTCAGTTGCGGCGAATATTTCCGCAAACAAATGGGGAGGTTGTGAGGTCATCTGCTGCTATAATTTGCCGTGTCGTAACAAATACACCTCGCTTTGCTCGGTATATTTGTTACGAGGGGTACTTTGTTTTTACGGGATAGAAATAGGCGCAATTCACATTTGGTCGGTTCTACAAGTTTTATGTCATATGACACATTACTTGGTTCCGGTTTTTTATGTGAATTGCGCCTTTGATTTTTTACTTTGCTTGTTTTGCTTTTGCAATGCGTTACGCCCGACTTTAGGGGATTTCGCTCTCTGCGGAGAGCGACAAGGGACGCTGTCCCCTTGACCCCTGCCACCCTTTGAAAAGCGTGGACGTAAACTTTATTCTGCTTCGCGGTTGGGACTCATCCCTTTGGAATCCCATTATCGCTTCGCTGCTCTTCGGCAACAGTGTTACTTTTTATCCACCATCAGGCCGCACACAAGGTTGGAGAATTCAAGAGGGTCTTCAACGGGCATTCCTTCAATAAGGAGAGCCTGCGTGTAGAGAATTTTGCTGTAATCGTCCAGCTTTGTCTTATCGGTGTCGTAAAGTGATTTGAGAACGCCGAAAATTTCGTGGTTGGGGTTTATTTCAAGCACCTTTTCTGCCTTGACGTTCTGGTCGTTGGGCATCTGTGCAAATGTCTTTTCCATTTCAAGGGAGATCTGACCCTCGTTTGTTATGCAGACAGGGTGGGATTTAAGTCTTTCGGACAGCTTTGCGGACTTTATCTTTCCGCCCAGAGCCTTGGTTATCTCTTCGAGCATATCCTTGCTTTCCTCGGACAGCTTCTTGAATTCTTCCTTTTCTTCGGGAGTATCAAGGTCAAGGTCAGCGTCGGAAACGGACTTGAACTGCTTGTCCTCGTAGCTTTCCAGTATCTTGACAGCAAACTCGTCCACATTTTCGGTAAGGTACAGTATCTCATAGCCCTTATCCTTGACAACTTCCGTCTGAGGGAGAGCGTCTGCCTTGTCGACGGTCTCGGCAGCTGCGTAGTAAATGTACTTCTGATCCTCCTTCATACGGGAAACGTACTCGTCAAGAGTTACAAGCTTCTTTTCGTTGGAGGAGTAGAACATAAGCAGGTCTTTGAGCAGTTCCTTGTTTGCGCCGTAGCCGTTGTAAACGCCGAATTTTATCTGCATTCCAAAGGTCTTCCAGAACTTTTCGTACTTTTCACGCTCGTTTGTGAGCATCTTTTTAAGCTCGTTCTTTATGGTCTTTTCAAGGGACTTGGCAATGAGCTTAAGCTGGCGGTCGTGCTGGAGCATTTCACGGGAGATGTTCAGCGAAAGATCCTGAGAATCCACAAGACCTCTTACAAAACAGAAGTGGTCGGGGATAAGGTCGGAGCATTTGTCCATAATAAGAACGCCGCTGGAATAAAGCTGAAGTCCCTTTTCGTAATTCTTGGTGTAGAAGTCCATGGGAGCGTTGGCAGGGATATAGAGAAGTCCGTCATAGGTAGCGGTACCCTCTGTCTTAACGTGTATGCACTTAAGAGGGTCTGCATAGTCGTAGAATTTTTCCTTGTAGAAGCTGTTGTACTCCTCTTCGGTAACTTCGCTCTTGTTCTTGCGCCAGAGAGGTGTCATGCTGTTGAGAGTTTCCGTTTCAACGGTTGTTTCGTACTCTGCCGGAACGTCGTCAACGCCTGTGCCTTCTTTAAGGTGGTCGTGCTCCATATCGAACTTAATGGGGTAGTGGATATAATCGGAATATTTCTTGACAAGGGACTTTATTTTCCACTGCATAAGGAACTCGCTGTAGGATTCATCGTCTGTATCGTCTTTAAGTATGATGCGGACTTCTGTGCCTACGCCGTCGTTCTTTTCACATTCTTCGATAGTGTAGCCGTCAACGCCCTCCGACTTCCAGAGGTAAGCCTGATCGGAGCCGAAAGCCTTTGTTCTTACCTGAACTTCCTTTGCTACCATAAATGCGGAGTAGAAGCCTACGCCGAACTGACCGATTATGTCAACGTCATCGGCGGTGTTGTTTTCATCGTTCTTGAAGCTGAAAGAGCCGCTGTTTGCGATAGTGCCAAGGTTGTTTTCAAGCTCGTCCTTGGTCATACCGATACCGTTGTCACGGATAACAAGCGCACCGTTGTCCTTGTCGGCTTCTATCTTGATGAAGAAATCGGAACGGTTCATTCCTACGCTGTCGTCGGTAAGGGATTTGAAATACAGCTTGTCCATTGCATCGCTGGCGTTGGAAATGATCTCACGGAGGAATATCTCCTTGTGTGTGTAGATAGAATTGATCATCATATCAAGCAGACGCTTGGATTCTGCTTTGAACTGTTTGGTCTCTGCCATTTTAAAGCACTTCCTTTGATTTTGATAAAATAATGTATATGATTAGCACTTTTAACTTTAAAGTGTTAGCACTCCCTTGTTGAGAGTGCTAACACAAGTATAAAACATATTTTTCTTAAATTCAAGAGGGAAACTGCATTATTTACAATTTAGACACATTTGTGCTAAAAAAATAAATGCGCTCCTGAGAAAAGCGCATTATAAAAAGAGGGGGTAATGAAAAAGGAGATAGTGGAAGGTGTATTATATGTAAACTGCCTGAAGCAGATATTTTTTGGATGCCGCCCCTTTGTAATGCGCAGATATTTCTGCGGTTCGGGACGGCGGTTTCGCTCTATTAGCCGCATTATTTTTTCAGAGGCTATAGGAAAAGCCATAGATAAAACATAAACCTGCTTTTCCTTAACTTAACGCCGTTTCCGGCGGTTTATGCGTCCCTGCGGTGATCGTCCGCAGGGGGATTAAAAAAAGAAGAGGGAAATATGAAAAATAATTAATGGGGGGGTGTGGTTTGTATTCCGTTTTGTTTGGAATGATTACAGTATATCCTTTGTTTGTGTTAGAAATATGAAAGAAAAACGAAAAAGAGAAAAAATAGGGGAGAATTTCATTTCTGATATTTCCTTTTATAAAAAAATGCCGCCTGTTTATAATAATTACAGATAAAAAAATCAACGGGAGGGGCAGAATGGGAAAAATGCGCCGTTTCAGGGAGGATATAACGCTGTTTTTGTTCGGGGGAGCTTTGTATTCGCTGATAGAGATATGTTTCAGGGGTTTTACGCACTGGTCTATGACAATAACGGGGGGATTGTGCTTCCTTATTATGTACAGGCATTACAGCGCTAATCCGGAGGAGTCCATGCTTGCAAAATGCTTGTACGGAACGGCTGTTATAACGGCGTTTGAGTTTGCCGTAGGCTGTATGGTGAACCTGCTGCTTAACTGGGATGTGTGGGACTATTCGGCGCAGCCCTTTAATCTTTTCGGGCAGATATGCCTTATGTTCTCGGCACTGTGGTTTTTGCTGTCAATACCGGCGGCGTGGCTCTGCGAGGCGTTCCGCAGGCGGCTTGACGGAGAAACACGGGAAATATACGGTAACGGCACCTAAGTCAACACCGCGCAATTAACGGCTTACGCCTTTGCCGCACATCTGCTTGCAGCTTTTCCGTCATATTGCACCAAATCTCCTTGAAATACGACAGTATTCCTGCGTCGGTTTGATACAATCTGACGAAAAATCTGACTGCGCATCTGTACGACAATAATTGTGCGGTATTGCCCTAAATTTTGTGCAAAATTATTTCCTTTCGTACTGGACAATCGTTAATAAATGTGATATAATTATGCTAAATATCTGTGAACATTGAAATTTAACGCATTATTCTTTACGGAGGGTATATATGCTTGATTTTAATACAAAAAAGAAAATTTTAAAGCGCCTTTCAGACTGCGCAGAAAAGCATTTTATTATGCTTATCCCCTGCCTTATTGCAGCAGGCTTTGTTAAGCTGTTCTATTTTATTGCCTGCAACATTGATATTGCACTTTCCGACAAGGAGGGAAACTTCCTCGGAATAAAGCGTCAAAGCAGAGAAAAAGCTCCTAAGAAAAGGAAGGACGATATAGTTTATGTAAAGCGTTCCTTCTGGTCAAGGGCGGTATCTCTTGTGCTGACTTTTGCCTTTGTGGGTATGTTCGTGCCTGCGGTAATGCCGGCTATCAGCGTTTGGGCATTATGGGATAACCCTGACTATCAGCAGGGTGAAAATAACGGATGGTATGATGTGAATACACCTGAGCTTCCCACACCAAGGATCACATCATATGTTATTTCCAATGAATCAATAAAGCTTACCTTTGAATATGACGCTCTTCTTACAAGTCTTCCCACTAACGGTGATAATAATACAAACGGTTCTTTTTATGCAATTGATGTAGTATATATTTTAGGCGGAACAGAAACTGCGGTGAAGGCTGCCGATGTTCCTACCAGCAAACTTGGAGCATCGTTTACTTTCGAACTTAAAACGACCAATAACCGTATATTGAGCAGTACACAGCCTTATACAATAGGCGTAAGACTTGCGCAGGCGTATAATTATTCTAAAACCGAGCCTTCAAGCAACAGTGATCTTACTCAAAAAGATCATAGATATTACTATGCTTACGTCGGAGGAAGCGCTGATTCCAAGGTCGTTCTCAGTGATCCTCTGATAATTCCCGAATATACCCTTACATATGATTATCCTACAGGTATTACAAGCGGAAAAAAATATATCAATATACATCTTCAGGATACGACCCCCGATAAGATAGAATATGCCAATGACAACAGCAAAAGCTGTAATGTTGACGGATATATTATTTACAGAAGCGTAAATGACGGGGACTATAAGCCTATAAGTGTTGTAAGTCCGCCGACAGAATTTGAATCGCCGGGAGTATCTCTCCTTTATACCGACATCGATGTGCAGAATACCACTAAGTATAAGTACATAGTCTGCGCATACAGCAATATTAATGCTAATACCAATTCGGTAGGACTTAATTATGTTTCGGAAACCAATCCCCGTATGATCGGTTACCTTACAACGCCTATTCCTACGGGAAACACCTACGGCTCGGCGGAGGAATTATACACTATCTATACGGATACCTCCATCCCTCAGAATGTGTCTGCGGTAAGCAAGGATACATATGTTGAGGTTTCATGGAGCAGCGTTGAAAATGCCACAAGCTACATCGTTTCAAGAAGAAGCAGGAGCATTGAACAAGGCTCCTCTTGGTCCGAATGGGAAGAGATATATGAGTATCCCGTATATTCTGAGGAAACAAAATGCGTATATAAGGATAACAACATTCTTAATTACACCGAATATGAATATGTTATATATGCTGTAAACAAGAACAACAATAATCAGCGCAGCGAAGGCAGTAAGGCGGCTGCGGTAAAGGTCGAAACTTCTATAAGTGCGCCCCTCAGCTTTGACGGAACTCCCGGCTCACGTTCTGTTACCTTGAATTGGATATGCTATGACCCCGATGTATACGGCTTCGACGTTATAATGCAGACGGTCGGCGTGAATGAAGCGGGAGAAGAGTATGTTATCGATACTACTGCGTTTGATGAATGGACGGCTGAATCAACCAAAACAGCGTCTTTATCAGGCGGCGGAGCAAGATATGCCCGTACAATAGAGGGTCTTACAGACGATCAGATCTACAAATTCTATATCCGTTCCTACAAAATGGTGGGCGGCAAGCATATGCCGGTAAGTAAGTATGTTCCTGATGATAATCTTGTTAACGGACTTAGGATCGTGATCGGCGAACCGGTTGCAGCGCCTGCCGAAATATACGCCGAGCCTGCCGATCAGCAGATAAAGGTAACATGGTCTGCTGTAAAAAATGCTGACGGCTACAGGCTTTATATTGCACGGAAAACCTCTTCCGGATATGTGAGCGAAGGCTCTGTGGACATTATGTCCGGCACGGAATACATCCATAAGGGTCTTAAAAACGGCGATACATACAGATATTATGTCGTTTCGTTAAAAAAAGTCCTTAATTCTTATTCATATAAGGAAAGTGAAGATAAAAGCCGTGAGGTTACCGCAACGGTAGGCGAACCGCTTAAAAGACCTACCAATCTTACGATAACACAGGTCGGAAATAATCTTAAAATAACATGGAACAAGGTAGACGGTGCGGACGGCTATGAGCTTTATATCTGTACTGAGGGCAAGCCCTATGCCGATATGAAGGATATTACATCGGAAGAATATATACAGCTGAATCCCGAGTATGGCGTAACATATACATATTATGTTGTTGCGTACAAGGATCTCAGGCTTACCGACGGCACATATCAGCGTTACAGAAGCAAGCCTTCCGATGAAGAATCCTTTACCATAGGCGGTTCCATAGCTTTCCCAAGCGGTCTGAAGGCTACACCGTATGACGGCAGGATAGAGCTTTCCTGGACAACTGTTCCCGATGCGGCAGGATATGTGGTCTATGCTACCTGTGACGGAAGGACCGAGACATTTAACGTGACAGGCCCTTCGTTCTCACATACGGGACTTACGGCAGGAAAAACATATACTTATTACGTTGTTGCATATAAATTTATAAACAATACGGCTGTGTACAGTGTCCCTTCAAATACTGTAAGCGCAACGGTTGGCAGTCCTATTTCCGCTCCCACAGACTTTACCGTAACTGCAGGCGAATCCTCCGCAACTCTTAAATGGACAGCTCCCAAGGGCAGCAAGGCTGAGGGCTACACCGTTTACGGTATTTCCGCAGACGGACAGAGGCTTGAGATAGACGTTTCAAAGACCACCTATACTCATACCGGACTTATGAGCGGAGATGTCTGGACGTATTATGTAAGGGCATATAAAACCATTAACAATCAGAGGGTCTACAGCGATCCTACAAATTCCATAACGGTCAAGATAGGTGCTTTGCTTGCTGCGCCGACCGATCTTGTGGCAACCGCCGGAAACCGTCAGGTCGCTCTGAAATGGACTAAGGTAAAGAATGCAGAAGGCTACATTGTTTACGTTTATGATGAAGAAACAGCAAACTTCCTGCCGATTTCCATTGTTTCAAAGCCGACCTATACACATACGGGACTTAAAAACGGCAAGAAGTATACCTATATGGTTGCGGCTTACAAGATGATCAACGGCGAAAGGGTCATCGGCGATTACTCTCTGTCGGTTTCCGCTATTCCTACTGCGGGAAACGCTGCCGATGTTGACTTTATCATTAATGTCAAGGGTACGGTACCTTACGGCATTTCCCACAGCGAGCTTATTTCCGCCGCAGCTAACCATGAGGCCTTCGATGAGCCTGTAGACGCTTATTTCTCGGTAAACGACGAGTCTACAAGAGCTATCAAGGAAGTCCTCAGAGGCTATGCAAACGGTCTGAAGAGCTTTATAATCTATCCCTTTGACATAACCCTTTACCTTGAAAACACGCTTATTGAGGTCGAACCCAACGAGGGCTTCAATGTTACCTTTACGATCCCCGTTCCCGACCAGATGATAGGCTACAGAGATTACATTACTGTCGTTCACCTTAAAACAGACGGAACGGACACTATTATTGACGATTCGGACGATGATATTTTCATCAGCTCAACGGAGCTTGAAGTCCTGCCCAGCGCAATAATTGATGTAAACGGCGTATGGTGCGTTCAGTTCACAACGGACAGCTGCTCGCCTTTCGCATTCGTTATCTACAGGGATAATCTTGACGATGTTTCTTCGGGCGGTGCTTCCTCCGCAGGCGGTGCTTCTGCCGGAAGCTTCAACACGGGAGTGCTTCTTTTCACGGCTCTTCCCGACATTATGCCCTCTGAAAAGAAAACCAAGTTTGTTGTTGCAACTAAAAAGAGATACCGCATCAAGAAGTAACGGTGCAAGGGTCTGAAAAAAGATGTATAATACTAATAACCATTTAACCTATGGATAAAATACGGCGGCTATAATACGCCCACTCTGCGTCAAACTCCCTTGACAGGCGGCAGCCTGCCTGCGGTCGTTTTCCTTGATTGGACGTATTCTATCCACCGTCTTTATC
>JALEJQ010000060.1 GCA_022769565.1 Oscillospiraceae bacterium | reverse complement strand
TTTTTCATTATTCATTAAATTTGAAGCAACCGTTCTTGGGTTGCAACGCTTTATCCGTAAAAATAACTTCGTGTTCATAACAACGCCCTACTTTGCTGCGCCGCAGAAAAATACATTTCGCTGCGCTCAATATATTTTTCTACGGAGGATACTTTGTTTATACGGGATAGAAATAGGCGCAATTCACATAGTTGGTTTTACAAGTTTTATGTTATACAAAACTTTACTTGGTTCCGCTTTTTTATGTGAATTGCGCCTTTGAATTTGACAGTTTGCTTGTTTTACTTTTACAATGCGTTATGCCTTACTTTAGGGGAGTTTCGCTCCTGCGGGAGCGACTTAGGGGCTCCGCGCCCCTAAGAACCTGCGCCAAAGGGACTCATCCCTTTGGAATCCCGTTATCGCTTCGCTGGAGTTTGCGGCATTATTATTCCGCTTCCTCTGCCGGTTCTTCCGTTACCGGCTTTTCTACGCCAAGCTGCTCGTAAAGATAGTTTATTTCGTTTTCAAGGCTGTCTATACGCTCAATATATGCCTGCTCTTTTTCTTCTTCCTTTGCCTTAATCTTATTTGTCGCAGCAAGGTTTATTGTGAATATAAGTGCAGCTGCTACCGAGAACACGGTAAGGCATACAGTTACGGGGTTAAATCCGCTCTTGTTTTCCTTTGGTGCGTTTTCATCCCTGTCGTTTGCGGCAATGAACTGATATATGCCCGTTCTCTTTAACGCTGTGCGGAGGAGGAAGTAAAGAGGAACTGCGATTATAACAGCAAGAACTGCGTTTACCGTGGAGGTAATGGCGTTTGTTCCCACAGCAGCCCACGCAGCCTGTGATGTTCCCCCGAGAATGATTATGGTAAGGTAGGATTTAAGCAGGTAAAGCACGATGTAAACCACCTGACCTGCAATTGCGGAGAGGATAACTCTCTTTTTCTCGTTTGTTTTTCTCAGCAGACCGGCAGTCATACCCATTGCAAACTTGGAGATAAAGGTATAAGGTGCGGAAACGATGTACACGGGGTCAAAAAGGTCGTAAAGTCCTGCGCCGATACCGGATGCAAGTCCGCCGCTTAGTCCGCCGAAAAGCAGACCTGCAAGCAGGCACATTGAGTTGCCAAGGTGTATTCTCGTTACAAGTACGCCGTTGGGGATCTTGATCTGAAGATAGTTTCCTGCGTAAACAAGCGCAGCCATAAGACCTACTATTATTATTCTGTACAAGGTCTTTCTGCTTTTTGTGATTTTCTGTTCAGCCATTGTATTTTTCTCCCTTTTCCTTAATTCATACCAAACAGGTTGGCTTTATGGTATAATTATAGTCCCTCTGTTTCAGTTCCGCAAATATCTGCGCAGGTTTAACATTTGGTACATATTTGTGCTATATGTGCAAATTCTGCATTCGGCAAGCTGAGGTTTAATAATTATTGCACAAGAAAATTTTGCATTTTTGCTTAAGAAATAAAGTTCTGTGTCAAAGTTTACAAAAATGGCACTGGGCATTTGCTTGTGGTTGGTAAAAAGGCAGAAAGAAAAAATTGCGCTTATGTCTTGGAATTTACATAAAAATATAGTATAATAAAAGAAAATGTTATAAGAAAACCGAAAGGAATTGAAATAAATGAGCGTTTATCTTGACAATGCGGCGACCACAAAGCCCTGCGAGGCGGCCATGTCCGCAGTTTTTGACAGTATGCTTGTAAACTACGGCAACCCTTCCTCCCTCCATAGGATAGGTCTTAATGCCGAAAACGATATGAACGAAGCGAGAAAATCAATTGCGGCTGCGCTTGTGTGCGACCCCAAGTGCATTACCTTTACTTCGGGCGCCACCGAGGCTAACAACACTATAATTTTCGGCGCAGCAAAAAAATACGGCAGAAGAAACCGCAAAAAGATAGTTGTTTCGGGAATAGAGCACCCTTCCGTTGCCGAACCTATAAAGCAGCTTGAAGCGACGGGGGAATATACCGTTGTCAGGATAATGCCCGACCGCAGCGGAGTTATCGACCCCGATGATTTCCTAAGCGCAGTGGACGAGGACACCTTCCTTGTTTCCTGTATGCTCGTCAACAACGAAACGGGAGCCGTTAACCCCGTGAAAAAGATATTTACTGCGGTAAAGCGTGCTTATCCCGAATGTATAACCCATTGCGATGCGGTTCAGGGCTTTATGAAGCTGCCCATCAAGTCCGCAGACCTTATGGCGGACGCAATAGTGGTATCTGCTCACAAGGTCTATGCTCTCAAAGGCGTCGGAGCAATGTTCATCAAAAACGGAATAAGGATACCGCCCCTTGTTTACGGCGGCGGACAGGAAAAGGGTATGCGCTCGGGTACGGAATCGGTGCCCCTTATTGCAGGCTTCGGCGCAGCGGTAAGAACTCAGATGCCCACAATGAAAACGGCCTACAGCAACGCCGAAATAATCTGCAATTACCTTGTAAAAAGCCTTTCAAAGCTTGATTTTGTGAAGATAAATTCAAATTTTGAGAATCATTCTCCCTACATACTGAACTTTTCCGTTGAGGGCATACGCTCGGAAATAATGCTCCATTACCTTGAAAGCAAGGAGATATACGTTTCAAGCGGTTCCGCCTGCTCCAAGGGCGCACACAGCTCCGTACTGACGGCAATGGGCATCCCCGATAAACTTGCAGACAGCGCCATAAGAGTTTCCATAAGCAAGGGTACTACCGAGGGGGATATAAATGCCCTTGTGAACGCCATTCGTGACGGCTATGACAGCCTTGCGAAAACAAAATAACAAATTTAATTAGGAATTATATGCGCTTCGCTTAAATTCGGAATTAGGAATTCGGAATGCGGAATTATATATGCTGCGTTGAATAGGAATTATGTAGTGGACGGGTTTCCCGTCCCCGATTTTTTACCAAAAAGTGTAGACAAAAAAGGTCGTTACAGAGATAAACCGTTGTAACGACCTTTTTATATTATGCAATTATGCACGGAATTCAGAGAATACATAATTCCGAATTCCGAATTCCTAATTCCGAATTTATATAAGCGCCATTGCAATTCTAACGGGCAGCGGAGCGCACAGCAGCGCAAGAAGCGCCGATGAACCCGTCATTACAAGGGTCTCCGTCACAGGAAGCTGCTTGTGCTTTTTGGTGTAATAGCCCACCATTGCCGTCAGAGCCGATATAAATATCAATGCCGCCGAAATTCCGCCTGCCGTTTTCATTGCAAATACATCCTTTTAGTGTAGAGGTTCCCTTTATTCTGTCCTGAGCGCTTCTACAGGATCCTTCTTGGAAGCAACTCTTGAAGGGATAAGACCTGCGATAAGGGTAAGAACCATGCTTATTGCAACAAGTATCAGCGCCGCCTGAGGAGGCAGGAACGCTTTAAGTCCTTCAATTTGCGTAAGGTTGTAAACAATTGCGTTTATGGGGATTATCGCAAGGTAGGACACGCCTACGCCGATAAGACCGGAGGTAAGTCCCACAAGGAGGGTTTCTGCGTTGAATACCGTGGAAACATCGTGCTTTGAAGCGCCTATTGCACGGAGAATACCGATCTCTCTCGTTCTTTCAAGAACGGAAATGTAGGTGATAATGCCTATCATTATGGACGATACCACAAGAGAAATTGCAACGAAGGCAATGAGCAGATAGGAAATACCGCTGATAATGTCCGTTATGGAGGACATAAGCAGAGCAACATAATCGGTGTAATGTATCTTGCTGTCCTCGTCCGCAGAATCGTTGTATTCGGCGATCTTTTCGGAGATCTTATCCTTTTCCGCAAAGGACTTTGCATAGATCTTTATTTCCGAGGGGTTGTCAAAGTCCACCTTGCCCAGTGCAGAAAGAACATCGTCATAAGTGGAGGAGGAGAACTCCTCGGGAGTGTATTTGTCAAAAACAAGAGCGTAGCGGCTGTCGGTAAATTCCGTTGTGTCCATAGCCATTGCAAGCTGCTCGGCGGTCATTGCGGCAAGCTGCTGTTCCACCTGTGCGGCGTACTGCTGTGCGTACTGCTCTCTTATTGCGTCGCCTGCATAGCCGAAGAGAGTTTCATCGTCCATTCCGCTTATATAGGATGAAACGGAATCCGCTTCAACGCCCATCTCCTGAGAATAAGAGCTTATTATCTGCTTTTCAAGGTCTTCTCTCGTTACCTGTGAAAGATACTGCTCAACATAGGCGTCAACGTCCTTTTCATCGGGTCGGGAGGATATGAATCGGAATACATCAGCCTTTTCCGAAACGCTGAGAGAGGAAATGTATTCCTTAGCGGAAGCGGCTTTTTCTTCGTCCGAGGGTTCAACATAATCGTCCGTTTTGAATGCAAGACCGGAAAGAACGTCTGCAGCTTCGTTTTCAAGCTGTTCCTTTACAATATCACTGTCGTTTGTTTTGTTGATAACATAATCGGTAAGCGCCTTTGTGTAGCCGACATAGCCTGTGAGCATTGCGGCGGTCGCATCCTCGGAGGGACGGATAAAGCCTGTTATTTTCAGCTTTAAGCCAATGTCATCGGAGCTGTAGATGTAGTCAAGTCCCGTTTCCGTCTTGGTAAGGTCAACATAGCCGCTGCCCGTTTCGCTGCGCTGGTAATATTCGCAGGGCAGTATCAGCTTGTATTCCTTGCTGCATATCTCCTCAAAGCTCCACTCGGTAACGCCGTAGTCCTCGATCATATCGCCGTTCATTGCGGCTTTCATTATCTTCGGCAGATCATCGCTGTTCTTGAAGCCGAGAGTATACATTATAACATCGGGTATCTCGTTGTTACGGGTAAGAACGACTACTGCCTCGTCATAGCTTTGCGGCCAGCTTCCGTAAACAAGGTCGTACTGGCTTTCAAGTATCTCGTTAACACTGTCGGGCGTATCTCCGGGGAGAAGCTCCTCAAAAATTTCCACCTGTCCCATAGGCGACATCTGCATAGCGCTGCTCATTGCCGATGAGGAATCAACGTCCATGCCCATTGCATTCTGTGACATTTCCGCAAAATCGGCTTTTACGATCTTTCCCGAAGGGTCCTTGGTGAAAACGGGCATCTGAATATCGTAGCAGTAAGCAATGGAGCTTGCGTTTTCCGATACCGTTTCATCATTTTCAAGGAAGCTCTTAACAACGGTCATATCGTTTGTCTGCTTTGCTGAGGAATTAAAGGCGTTGAATATCTCGTAAACCGCCGTGTTGGAATAGACCTTCGCAGGCTGTCCGTTTTCCTCGCCGCCGTCCTTGTCCTTACTGCCGTTATGGCTTTCCATCATGGAGTTCATAAGGCTTGCGGTATCGGCAGTCTCACGGTAAATATCAATAGGATAGGACGAAAGGGTGTCCTCCTGGATACCGTTGATATAATCGTTTATGCCCGTTGAAAGGGAAAGGATAAGGGCAATTCCTATAATACCTATGGAGCCTGCAAAAGCGGTCAGGATAGTACGTCCCTTTTTGGTGAGCAGGTTGTTAAGGGAAAGCGACACAGCCGTAAAGAAGGACATGGAAACACGCTTTTTCTTTGCCTCTGCGGGAACGTCCTCTTTTTCGGGAGTGTAGGGGTTTGAATCGTCGGTAAGAACGCCGTCCTTTATCCTTACTATACGGTTGGAATACTGCTCCGCAAGCTCGGGGTTGTGCGTTACCATTATAACGAGCTTGTCCTTGGCGATTTCCTTGAGCAGCTCCATTACCTGAATGCTTGTTTCGCTGTCAAGTGCGCCTGTAGGCTCATCGGCAAGGAGAATATCGGGATTGTTGATAAGGGCACGGGCAATTGCAACTCTCTGCATCTGACCGCCCGACATCTGGTTGGGCTTTTTGTGGAGCTGATTGCCAAGACCTACCTTTTCAAGGGCTTCAACAGCTCTTTTTCTGCGCTCTGCCTTTGAAACGCCCGAAATTGTAAGGGCAAGCTCAACGTTTGCAAGCACCGTCTGGTGGGGGATAAGGTTGTAGCTCTGGAAAATGAAGCCTATAGAGTGGTTTCTGTAAGCGTCCCAATCCCTGTCCTTGTAATCCTTTGTTGATACTCCGTTGATGATAAGGTCGCCGGAGGTGTAGTGGTCAAGACCGCCTATGATGTTGAGCATAGTGGTCTTTCCGCAGCCGGAATGACCGAGTATAGCGACAAATTCGTTTTCACGGAATGTAATGGACACTCCGTTCAGCGCCGTAACGGTGGTATCGCCTTCGCCGTACTGTTTTACAATGTTTTTCAGCTGAAGCATTGGCTTCTTCCTTTCCTTAATTCTATAATATTAACCGCCGGAAGTCGGGAAAATACGCATATCCTCCGTCGGATAAAGTCATTTCCAAAGGCTTACATGGTAAGCTATCATTTTTTTTCGGCGTTCGGGGTCGTCCAGCCTTTCGGTGTCTATATCAAGAACTCTCACAAGGATATAGTTTACGATTATTGCTTTAAGGGTAATTGCTGTGGTTTTGTAATCTATATTTCTTATTTCACCCGATTCGATGCGTTTTTTCAGAAGCTCTTCAAACCAGTCGCTGAGACGTTTAAGAAGCCTGCACATATCATTTCTTGATATAAATTCACGGACTTCGCTTTCTCTTACGATTATCCTTATAATGTCAATATGCTTTGAAATTATTGCGGAAAGACTTGTAAATATCCTGTCAAGAGTATCTTCTATAGGCAGGGAATACAGCTCCTTATCGGCTTCAAACTGCATAAGCTCTTCGGATATAACGGAAAGCTCCTCTTTCAGTATTTCGCTGAACAGCTCTTTTTTTCCGTCGGGAAAGTAGTGGTAAAGCAGGCTTTCGGAGATACCAATGCTTCGGCTCAGAGAGCGGACAGAAGTGCCCTTGTAGCCTTTTTCGGAGAAAGCCTTTTTAGCGCCTTCGATAAGACGGCGTTTTGTGGCTTCCGCCTGTTCTTTGCGTGCATTTCCGCTGTTATTTTCAGTCATTTACGGGTGTTCACCCCTTTTCGGATTTTGATTTAACAAATGTTCAATGAATATTATAGCGCAGTGCATATGCAATGTCAATGTAAATATTGTAATTTTCAGCATTTTATCACATTTTTATCATCAAAGGAAACCATTTCAAAAATAAGAAGTACTGTTGCACGTTAATAAATTTATACCAAGTTCATATCAACCTATAGAAAGCTATAATTACATCACTCGTCGTCAAGCTCCTAAGCATTGCGACGGTCACTTTCCAAGGTTAACGTAGTTACCTTATTGACAAAAATCTATCTGCCATCCTTGTCTATAGAATGGTTTAGAATTAGTAAAAATTCCACTTTACACTTTCAACTTTCCACATTCAAAACAACTCCGCTCTCCACTCTTCACACTCCAAACTCCAAGTAAGCTGTCTGCGTTTTTCTGTATTCCGTGGGGCTTTTTCCCGTAAACTCACGGAAGCGCCTGCTGAAGTAAAGCATATCGTTATACCCCAGCCTTGCGCTTATCTCTCCAACGGTCATAAGCGTTGACACAAGCAGCTTACATGCCGAATTCATCTTTACTGCGTTGTGATACTGCTGCATTGTAACGCCACGTTCCCGTCTGAACACCGCTGCCATATGCTTATAGCTGAGAAAAAAGGTCTTTTCAAGCATTTCCGAGGAAAAGGGCTTATCGTAATTGTCCGCAAGAAAAGCCGCTATTTTATCGGAAAGCTTCTCCCTTGCTTTGTTTTCGGCGGAGGAAAATGCCGCTTCGGTAAGAAGCTCAAAGAGCCTTGCGTTTATCTGCCATTTTTTCATAGGGTCGGAGGAGCCGTAACAGTCCGTAAATTCCGTTATGAGCCGTTCAAGTCTGCTGCCGTAAGGCACCGTCAGCTTTTTCGGCAGAACAGTTCTGCAGCATATTTTTTCATACTGTGGCAAGGGTGCGCAGTCGGGAACAAAGTCCTCGCATACGTTTTCCCTTTTGTCAAGATAAAAATGCACGAAATGCCAACGTGTACCCTTTGGAACAGGGCGTTTGCCGAAATGCCTTATGCCGCTTTTAAGAAAGAGCAGCTCTCCGGGGCGTATCTCATAGTCGGTGTTATCCTCGGTAACGTAGATAATGCCGTCTGTAACGTATATCATAACATTGAAATCCGCCGTTCTGTCTGCGTGGAAAAAATCCTCCTGCGCCGCAAAATATCCGCAGCCGCTTGCCATAGGCATACTGTTGTTTGTCAAAATTATTTCATTCACGATAATTCTCCATATAAATCCGTAAATATTCCATTGTTTAAGGCTTTTGTTAAGATTATAATACATATAAAGCAAGCTGTCAACAGCAAAAAGGAGAGGTTTTATATGAAGGTTCAGCGACAGATACCCCAAAACGCATTTACTGCAGGAAACGGCTTTATAGGCAGGTACCGCCGCCTTGTTAAGGACGTTGTTATACCGTATCAGTACGGCGTTCTTGAGGACAGTATCCCAGACACGGAAAAAAGCCACGTTATCGCCAACTTTATAAACGCAGGCAAGGCTTTAAGGGGAGAAGATACGGGAGATGGCTTCTACGGAATGGTCTTTCAGGACAGCGACGCCGCAAAATGGATAGAAGCGGCGGCTTATTCCCTTGCTTCATATCCCGACAAGGAGCTTGAAAACACCGTTGACAGGCTCATTGACATTATTGCAGATGCGCAGGATGAGGACGGCTACCTCAACACCTATTTTACCGTAAAGGACAGGGAAAAACGCTGGACAAACCTTCTTGAAGGACACGAGCTTTACTGCGCCGGGCATATGATGGAGGCTGCCTGCGCTTATTACGAAGCAACGGGCAAGAAAAAGCTGCTTGATGTTATGCTGAAAAACGCAGAGCATATCTATAATGTGTTTATCAGGGACGGTCACAAGGGCGCACCGGGGCACCCCGAGGTGGAGCTTGCGCTTATGAAAATGTACCGTGCTTCGGGGGATAAGCGCTGTCTGGAGCTTGCTCGGCATTTTATAGATACAAGAGGAACAGACCCCGACTATTACATAAACGAGGTAAAAAGCCGTGACTGGACGGTCTGGGGCAACAACCCCCACGACAGAGATTACCAGCAAAGCGGTAAGCCGGTCAGAGAGCAGACGGACGCAACGGGTCACGCTGTCCGTGCGGTATATCTTTACACGGGAATGGCTGACCTTGCCTCCGAAACGGGGGATAAGGAGCTGTTCGCTGCCTGCAGACGGCTTTGGGAAAGCATTACAAGGCGGCGTATGTACGTTACAGGCGGCATAGGCTCAACGGTCATCGGCGAGGCGTTCAGCGTTGACTACGACCTGCCCTCCGATACGGCTTATGCGGAGACCTGCGCTTCCATAGGTCTTATGTTTTTCGCTTCAAGAATGCTTGAAAACGACGTTGACGGGGAATACGGCGATGTAATGGAGCGCGCATTCTACAACACCGTTCTTGCAGGAATGCAGCTGGACGGAAAGCGGTTTTTCTACGTTAACCCTCTTGAAGTCATACCCGGAATTTCCGGCGTTTCTCCCACTCACAGGCACGACCTTACCGTGCGACCCAAGTGGTACGCCTGCGCCTGCTGTCCGCCCAACGCCGCAAGGCTCATTTCCTCTTTGGGCAAGTACGCTTACGGCGAAAGCGGCGATACGGCATACTGTCACCTTTACGCAGACGGAGCTGTTTCCTTTGAAAACGGAATGAAAATCACCTGTGAAACAGAATATCCCTACGGCTTTGATATTACATATAAAATTGAAAGCGGAAGCGGAAAAATGGCGGTAAGAATACCTGCGTGGAGCGAGAAATACAGCGTTGAGCTTAACGGCACAGCTGCGGATATTGAGGTTCGTAAGGGTTACGCTTATCTTGATGCGAAAAGCGGCGATGTTGTAACGCTCAGACTTGACGGTACGCCTTATTTTGTACACGCCTCGCCCAAGGTACCCGAGCTTACGGGCAGGACAGCACTTTGCAGAGGACCCCTTGTGTACTGCTTTGAGGGTGTGGACAACGGCGGAGATGTTATTTCTATTGGGATAAAAAGAAACTGTACAGCGGAAGTGTCGGACTACGACAGCGGACTGCTTAACGGCACGGTGAAGATAGCTGTTCCTGCCGTGCGTTTCGGCGAAAGCGGCGGTCTTTACTGCAATTCTCCTCTTCCCGAAACGGACTGCACCGCATATGCCGTTCCCTATTACACCTGGGGCAACAGGGGAGAGAACCGGATGCGTGTCTGGATGACGGAAAGGTAAGAATTTATAAATTTGCTGCACAAAGCGAAACTCCCCTAAAGGACAGAAAGTGATTTATTGTGTGCAGTTCTATTTTTTAAGGATAAGGCAGTAGTTGTCAATATCCCTGTATTTTCCGAATTTTACACCCACCTCGGGAATACGTCCGCAGAAGGTGAAGCCAAATTTTTCGTGGAGGCGTTCGCTTGGTTCGTTGCCTGCGGTTATAACGGACACAATGCTGTGTGTAACGCCGTCATTTCGGGCAATTTCAATGAGCCGTTCAATAAGGGCAGAGGCTATGCCCATTTTGCGGAAATCGGGGGATATGTAAACGGAAAGCTCGGCGGTGGAGCGGTAAGCCTCCTTTTCACGGTATGAGGAAAGGCTTGCATAGCCTGCTGTTTTCCCGTCCGCAAGGGCTGTCAGCAAGGGGTGGTTGTCCTTGTTATGTGCGGCAAACCACTTTTCCCATTCGTCCATTGCTTTCGGGTGCAGGTCAAGGGTGGAAATGCCGTTTTCCACCTCGTAATTGTATATTTTCAGAAGCTCGGGCAGATCGCTGTGGTCTGCCCGTCTTATTTTTATGTCCATAGAAATTTGCTCCTTTTTTAGAAAAGTGAAATGTGGAGAGTGGAAAGTGGAATTATGGTGCGCCTGCAGCGTAGCTTTACTTTCTACTTACATATTTTATTACATACATAAGACTTTGTCAAAGAAATCAGAAAAAAATTTACTTTCCCCCTTGACAAATAAGCGCAAGTGTGTTATAACTGTATTACAGCAAGTAGTACAGTTAATACAGAGGTGATAAAATGTTTTCAATTGACCTTCGGGAGCGTACTCCGATTTATGAGCAGCTTTACAAAAAGATAACCGAGCTTGTTATAAAGGGCGAGCTTAAACAGGACGACAAGCTGCCCAGCGTAAGAGAGCTTGCAAAGGAGCTTGGCGTTAACCCGAACACGGTTGCAAAAGCCTTCCAGATGCTTGAACGAGATAAGGTGATCTATTCCCTGCAGGGCAGAGGCAGCTTTATTGCGGCGGTGCAGACGGACAGCTTGAAAGAACGGGCGATGACGGGCTTTGATGCGTCGGTGAAGGAAGCACTGAAAGCAGGAATTTCCCGTGAAGAGCTTATAAACAGAATACAAAGCATGAAAGGAACAGAGTTATGATAGAATTAAAGGGTGTAATAAAGCGGTTCGATGATTTCACCGCACTTGACGGCGCCGACCTTACTGTCGAAAACGGAACGGCTTTCGGTCTGCTTGGCTCAAACGGCGCAGGAAAATCCACGGTTCTCCGTCTTTTGTCGGGAATTTATCAGGCAGACGGGGGAACAGTAACTATTGACGGGGAAAACGTCTTTGACAATGGGGCTGTAAAGAGCAAGGTGTTCTTTATCAACGATGAAACGGTGCAGTTCAGCGGAATGACCCTCCGTGAGATGAAGAAATACTACGGCGGCTTTTACCCCAATTTCTCCCCCGAGCTTTTCGACAAGCTGAACGATACAATAAAGCTGCCTGAAAACAAGAAAATGGACAAATTTTCAAAGGGAATGAAGCGGCAGGCAGTTGTTATAACAGGTCTTGCCTGCAGAACGGATTATCTTTTCCTTGACGAAGCCTTTGACGGCCTTGACCCCACAATGAGGAACATCGTAAAGCGTATGCTTGTGGACGCAATGCTTGACCGCAAGCTGACGGCGGTAATTTCCTCACACAACTTAAAGGAAATAAACGAAATATGCGATTCTGCGGCGCTTATGCACAGGGGCAAGGTGCTGTTCTGCCGTGACCTTGACAGCTTAAAGGGCAGCGTTCACAAGGTTCAGGCTGCTTTCCCCAAGGAGTACGGAAAAGAGGATTTCGAGGGGCTTGATATACTGCATTTTGAGAAAAACCAAAGCCTTACATATATGATAGTCAAGGGGGACGAAGCCGCCGTTACGGAGCAGGTCAAAAAGAAAGACCCCGTGGTGCTTGATATGATACCTCTTACGCTTGAGGAAATTTTCATTTATGAAATGGAGGAAATGGGATATGACTTCAAAGGCATTGAATAAATACGGTCCTGCCGTTCACAACGGTTTCTGGAACGCAAGAAGCTGCTTTAAAATTTCGCTTGTAATGCTTCTGCTTCATCTGCTGGGATTTCCCGTTGTGTTTATCAGCACGATGCATAACATTTTAAGTCACACCGACAGCAACCCGAGCGAAGGCGCACTGTACATAGCGGCATGTGCTACCTGTCTGGCAGGAGCAATGGGCGTTATCGTTGCCCTTATGAATTTCCGCTATCTTTTCAGCAAGAATCAGGTGGATATGAGCCTTTCCGCACCTCTTTCAATGAAGCAGAGGTTTTTGTCCGATTATTTTTCGGGGCTTGCTTCATATATCCTGCCCTTTCTTGCGGTGCAGATACTCAGCGTGATACTTTTGCTGGTGGGAATTATCGGCTTTGACGGACATGAATTTACTATTATAGAAAGAGATGAATGGATAAGAACATATACCTGCACAATTTTTTCAGAGGTGCTTCTTCCTGCATACGGACGTTTATTTTTCGGCGGCATACTGCTTATGATAATGCTGTACACGCTGACGGTGATAATAACTGTCTGCTGCGGAACGCTGTTTGAAACAATAATTCATACGGTGCTGATAAACGTGTTTATTCCCGGGTTTATCGTTACATTTTTCATGACTGTGTTCATTGACAGATTTGCCGTTGATTTTGTAAAGCCTTTTCTTCACATATTGTCATGGACTTCTCCGGCAGGCGGACTTATAGCGCTGGGAATGGGTCTGGGCAATGAGAATATTTATGACTACGGATCGGTGCCCATAGCTTCATTTGCGGCAGGAGTGATAATTTTCACCGCAGCTCTTTTTGCAGGGGCGTATTTCCTCTACAAAAGGCGCAGAGCGGAGCAGGTCTCAAAGCCTGTTGTTTTCAGAGGCGTATATGCCGTTATGATAACGCTTATCCTCTTAACTGCCGAGCTTTTATGCTTCGGTCCCGATATGGACGAGATAAAGAAATTCGATAAATACTTTTTCGGCGTACTGATATGCAGCTTCGGCATTTATATGCTGTTCGAGATAGTTTCCAACAGAGGCTTCAAGAAGCTCTGGAAGGGTGCTGTAAGATATGCTGTAACTCTTGCTGTGTTCGCCGTCTGCCTTACCGTAATAAATACAACAAGATGCTTCGGAATGGAATTCAAGGTGCCTTCGGCGGATAAGGTGGAAAAGGTATATCTTAGCTACAGCGGAGTGTATTACGAATATCCCAGCCTTGATTTTGCGTACTACGGAGGTGACGGTTCAGACAACGGCGTATATGTTATTGAGGACAGAAATAATATCGAGAATATAGTCAACGCCCACAAGGATATGGTATCGGCGTATAAAGAAATAATAGATAAAAAAACAGAGTTTGTCAGCATGAACGATGTGTTTAATTATGCGGATATTCCTTATTCAAGCAATATGTTTTCCGTGTGCTATGAGCTTAAAAACGGAAGCAGGCTGACAAGGCACTATTCTGAAATAACTGCGGAAGCGGTAAAATGCCTTATGCAGGTGGAAATATCGGAGGAATACAAAGCTCAGGCTGCGGAAATGATAAAAGAGCAGTTCTATCCCTATGAGGAGCTTTGCAAAGACAGAGCAGCAGCGGCAGAGCGTTCGGAAGATAAAGACGCCAATGTTTACCTCTTTGTTAGCGACCCAAAAAAAACTGCCGTTTACTCATATACTGCAGAGGTGCGCAGCGAAACCTTGGTGGATGAGGAATTTTACTATGAATTGCGTGACGCACTTGCAAAGGATATTGCAGACCGCACCGCTGAGGAATACTTTACTCCCTGCTCCGACAGAATGTATTATATGTTCATATCGGGAGTGTTCTACCGGGATATTGACGGCAGCTTTACCGAAACGCTGAAGGTACTTGCATCTCACGGCTGTCTTAACGGAGTTGACGCCGATATTGACTATATACTTGACGAGGATAATTACATTGACGGAACCTTGCCGAAGCTGACTATCGGCTTGCAGCAAAATATGTTTGAAAACGGTGCGGCAAGGGCGCTGTACTGTCAGAAAGAAAATATTTCCGGCACGGACTACTTTAACTATTATGCCACCGCTCCGGGCAGATATGTTATCCATTATTCCGACGAGCTTGCAGAAATATTTAACGTTATGCAGGCAAGGTATATTACAGACGAACCGTGCTATACTATTACCGTTAACGGAAACCGCTATACGATACCGCCCGAATATTCCGATATTGCCGAAAAGGTTTATTTATCGGGAGAAGACCCGTCCGGATATGATGAAAATACATCTTTTTACTACGGCGTGGGAGTGGCAGCGAATAATTAAGCGCTTTTCCGTTATGGGGTTTGCCGACTTTTTATATTAAGCGGAAAACAGAACGCAGCAGGGCATAACTCTGCGGGAAAGGACATTCCGATGAAAAAAACGGCAATAGCTGCTGCGGCTCTGACGGCTATTATGCTCACAGGCTGTGGTACAGGCAATAATAACAACGGCGAAACAGGAAACGGAAACGGAACAACGGCTTCGTCCCCTGCTTCCCAATCATCGCAGACAAACAACACCTCTGCAAATAACGGAAATAACGGAAACAATAACAACAATAATAACGACAACGGAAACAACGGCGGCACCGTAACAGGCGACGTTGACGGAGACGGCGTTGTTGAAAATATCATTACCGACGCCGAGGACATTGTAAACGATGTTGTAACAGGCGCAGGAGATATTATCGACGACGTTCTTCCCGGAGATGCCGACAATGACGAAAACGGCGCAGCAAACAATTCCGACAATGCAAACGTGTATAACCATTCGAGATAACAAACAAAAACTGCCTTTCGGTCGCATCAATGACCGAAGGGCAGTTTTTTTAATTCGGAATTCGGAATGCGTAATTCGGAATTATATTCAATTTGGAATGTTAAGAGTGGAATGTGGAATTATGGTATCGCCTGAGGCGATGTTATTTTTACAATTTTTTGTAGGGGCGCACATTGTGCGCCAGTGGGTAATACAGCATTGTCCGTTCAAATTATTCATTTAGCGCAGTGCTTATAATTCCGCATTCCGAATTCATAATTCCGAATTCGTAATGCGTAATTCGGAATTATGGGCGCTGCTCCGAATTTGGTGAAATCTTGACAGAAACCTAAAAACATCATCGCCGCAGGCGATACCATAATTTCACATTCCACTCTCCACATTCCAAATTTAAAATAATTCCGCATTCCGAATTCCTAATTCCGAATTCATTTAAGAACGCATTGCAGAAGGGGAGCAAACATTGCAAAGCCGAGAGCAATAAGAAGCTGCTGACTTGTAAGGGGAACGGTGGCGAAGATGATCTGCATAAAGGGAAGGTAAATTGCCCCGAAAATTACCGCAAGGGAAGTCAGTGCCGCAAGTATCAGCTTTGGGTTGCTGAGATATGGCACGGTAAAGATGTTCTTTTTCTCCGATTTGCACTCGAAAACGTGGGCAAGCTGGGTCATTACAAGGGTAAACAGCGCCGCTGTCCTTGCAGTGGCAATATCGGCGGTCATATATTTCGTAAGGGCAAAGCAGCCTAAGGTACATAAGCCTATCATTACGCCTCTGAAAATTATTTTCTGCATAAGTCCGCCCGAGAAAAAGCTTTCGTCCGAACGTCTGGGCGGTGCGTTCATATTTTCACGCTCCGCAGGCTCAATTCCCAACGCCACCGCAGGAAGTCCGTCCGTGGCAAGGTTAACAAGAAGTATCTGCGTAGGGAGAAGCACCGTTGGCATACCGATTATGATACCAAGGAACATCGTCAGCACCTCGCCAATGTTGCAGGAAAGCAGATAGCGTACAAATTTCCGTATATTTGCATAAATTCCTCTGCCCTGTTCAACGGCTTTTACAAGAGTTGCAAAGTTGTCGTCAAGAAGCACAACGTCCGCCGCCTGTTTGGTAACGTCCGTACCCGTTATACCCATTGCAACGCCTATGCTGGCTTCCTTTACCGCAGGAGCGTCGTTCACGCCGTCCCCCGTCATAGTCACTATCTCTCCCTTTTTCTTGAAGGCACGGACTATCCTCAGCTTGTCGGCAGGAGTTACTCTTGCGTAAACGGAGACCTTGTCAATAACGCTTTCAAGCTCCCTGTCGTCCATAGCGGCAAGCTCTGCGCCCGTCAGTATCATATCTCCGCTGCGGAAAATGCCTGCTTTTTTGGCAACTGCGGCGGCGGTGTTCTTGTGGTCGCCTGTTATCATTACCGTGCGGATATGAGCGCTGCGGCAGGTCTTAACGGCTTGTATCGCCTCCGCTCTGGGAGGGTCGGTCATGCCTGTTAAGCCGAGGAATATCATTCCGCTTTCAAGGTCGCCGCTGCGGTATTTTTCGCTTTCAAGATTTTTTTCGCAGAAGGCAAGCACACGCAAAGCGTCCTCCGTTAGCATATCCTGGCGCCGCTCTATTTCACGCCGCATAGAACGTGTCAGGGGCTTTACGCCGTCCTTTGTCATTATAAATCCGCAGCGGTCAAGAACAACGTCTGCGGCGCCCTTTGTAAACGCCGTTACCCCTGAGCCGCTTTTGCAGATAACCGTCATGCATCTTGTTTCGCTGTCAAAGGGTATCTCGTCCGACCTGCGGAAGCTGTGACTTAGCTTTTCTGCGGTAATATCAGCCTTCGCCGCCGCCACAAGTAAAGCAATTTCTGTAGGGTCGCCCACAACGTTCCATTCTCCTGCGGCTTTAAGCTGACCTCTTTCCCTCGAGGACACCTTTGAGGGGGAATTTATTGCCGCATTGCTGCATAATGCTCCGCAGGAAAGAAGCTCGGTAAGCACCTTGTCGGAAATGGGGTTGACGTTTGCGCCGTCAAGGGTTATTCCCCCTGCTATCCTGTAGCCGCTGCCCGAAACGTCATATGTATTTTCTCCGCAGCAGATCTTTGAAACGGTCATTTTGTTTTCGGTAACGGTGCCCGTTTTGTCGGTGCAGATAACGGAGGTGCAGCCTAAGGTTTCAACGGAATGAAGCTTGTGAACAAGAGCCTTTTGTTTAAGCATACGTCTTACCGCAAGAGCAAGGGCGATAGTTACGGTTGCGGGAAGTCCCTCGGGAATTGCGGCAATGGCAATGGAAATGCCAGTCATAAGCATATCAAAGGGCGGTTCACCCCGTAAAACGCCTGCACCGGCAACAACGGCACAGACCGCAATACAGATGAGCGCAACCACCTTGCCAAGCTCCCCAAGGCGCTTTTGCAAGGGTGTCTGTTCCTCGTCAATATCGGTGAGCATACCGGAAATTTTGCCCATTTGCGCCGAAAGCCCCGTTGCTATCACCCTTGCATCGGCGGAGCCTTTGGTTATGACCGTTCCGCTGTAAAGAATGTTGCTTTTGCCTATGGCGTTGTCACGGTCGTCGGGGTCGCCGGCTATTTTGGAAACGGCGGCGGATTCTCCCGTTAAAATGCTTTCCTCCGCAAGCAGACCCTTTGCACGGAGAATTGCCGCATCCGCAGGAACTTTGTCACCTGCTTCAAGAATAATAACATCACCCGGAACAAGCTCCGCCGCAGGAAGCTCCGTCAGATGTCCGTCACGGCAGACCTTTGCAACGGGTGCTGTCATATTTTTAAGTGCAAGCAGCGTTTTTTCCGTTTTGTACTCCTGCACAAAGCCCAGAACTGCGTTGAGAAGCACTATCACCACTATGGTAACTGCGTCATAGACCTCTCCGAGAAAAAAGGACACTACGGTTGCGATAAGCAGGATAATTACCATAATATCCCTGAACTGCCCGAGAAAAATTTTCAGCGGTTTCGCTTTCTTTTCCGAAGCAAGAACGTTTCTGCCGTATTTTTTCTGCCTTTCGGCGGCTTCCTCCCAGGTTATGCCCCAAGCCCTTTTGCGTTCCTCCAATAATTCCGCCATTTTGATCGCTCCTTAAAGATATTTCCGTATATCTTATTCGGACAGGCGGTAGTTTATACCAAGGAACCACTGATCAAATCATTAATTATTTTTTCAAATTTATAAATATAGGTAGTATTTTTTCTTTATTTGTGCTATAATTACAATAACTATATTTTAGGCAGGTCAATATTATGAATAATCGTAATTTACAGAGCAAAAAAGGCAGAGATCTTGAGTTTAAGGTAACCGAACCTATGGGTCTGCTTGATTTTCTTTATAAAAATATGCAGGGCAAGGGCGTTAACAAGATAAAGTCCACCCTTAAATACAGGCTCGTTTCCGTTGACGGGATAGTTACAACAAAGTTTGACTATCCTCTTGCACCGGGGCAGACGGTAACGGTGGCTTCCTACAAGCCTGAGTACAAGCCCTATTTTATCCCCGATATGCCCGACATTATCTATGAGGACGACAACATTATCGTTATAGACAAGCCTGCCGGAATGCTTGCCGTTGCAACGGACGATGAAAAGCAGGACACGGCTTACCGTGCGGTAATGGAATATGTTAAGGTGAAGAACAAAAATAACCGCATTTTTATCGTTCACCGCCTTGACAGGGACACCTCGGGAATACTTCTTTTCGCCAAGAACGAGGAAACGAAGCTTGCGCTGCAGGACAACTGGGATAAGTATGTGAAGTACAGAGGCTACTGCGCACTTGTGGAGGGTCACCCCGAAAAGAAGTCGGGCAGGATAGAATCCTGGCTTCGTGAAACGGACAGCCACTTTGTTTATTCCGCAAAGATAAAGGGTGACGGCAAGTTTTCCGTTACCAACTACGAAATAAAGCGTGAAAGCCGTGATTATTCCCTTGCGGCGGTAAATATCGAAACGGGAAGAAAGAATCAGATAAGAGCCCACTTCAGCGAAATGGGCTGTCCCATTGCAGGCGACAAGAAATACGGCGCAAAAACAAACCCCATTCACCGCCTTGCTCTCCACGCAGACAGGCTTGTTATCTTCCTGCCTTATCTTAACGAGGAAAAGGAGTTCAAGCTCCCCGTGCCTAAGAAATTTCTTTTTTGTATAAAACACGAAGGGAAAGTGAAAAGTTGAAAGTTGAAAGTGGAATTAGGAAACCGCTGATTAAAGCGAAGCGTTCGTTTCGCCGTTTTGAAAAATGTACGAGTTTACGGCTTTGAGGACATTTTGAAAAACGGCAGAAACGTATTAATCAGCGTTTCTTTAGTGGCGCTGCGATAAATGAATAATGAATAGTGAAAAATGAAGAATGAATAATTCAGGTGTTCGCTGCGCTCACGAATTTAAAAATAAATCGCCGCAGGCGATACCTTAATTCCACTTTCCACTCTCCACATTCCAAATTTTAAATAATTCCGAATTACGCATTCCGAATTCCGAATTTATCAGAAAGGACTGTTATAAATGCCCGAAATGCTTAAACCATACGAAAGAACTGCCCATTATTACGAAACGGACAAAATGGGCATTGTTCATCATTCAAATTATATACGCTGGTTTGAGGAGGCGAGAATACACTTCCTTAAAGAAGCAGGCTACCCCTACGAAAAAATGGAGGAAAACGGAGTGATGATACCCGTGCAGTCCGCCGCCTGCGAATATAAAAACGCTGTAAGATTCGGTGAAACGGTGATTATCGTGCTTAAAGTCGAGGAGTTCAACGGCTTCCGTTTCCGCATTTCCTACCGTGTTATCGGCAAGGAAAAGGGCGACCTTAAGGTAACGGGTGAAACAAGGCATTTCTTCACGGATATGAGCCTTAAGCCCGTCCGCACAAAGACAGAATATCCCGAAATTTACAAGGTATTTCACGATTATATCGGTGTGGATTTTCTTGAAGTGCAGGAGGAGCTGAAATGACTTCATTTAAAGCAGATGAAAACAGCGTCCGCATTATCGGACGAACCGTTTACCGTGACGGAGTGCGCTGGCTGGGCTATTCCTGCACGGCGGCAGAATTTGAATTTACGGGTACAAAGGTCTTGGCGGAGATAAAGACCGACTGGGTCAACGATGAACCGTGGAAAGCTATTTTTCAATGTTACCTTGCGGTGTTCGTTAACGACAGCGAAGCTCCCGTAAAGCGTTTTGCTCTTGAAGAGGGAACAAATACTTACGAGATTTATTCCGCAGACGAAGTAAAAACCGTTAAGCTGCGTATAATGAAAATGTCGGAAAACGCTTTCAGCCGTGCAGGTATAATCTCAATTTCCGCAGACGGCGAAATAAGACCCACGGTAAGCGAAAAAACACGCAGAATAGAGTTTATCGGCGATTCCATAACCTGCGGCTTCGGTGACGAGGGCGTTAACGGCAGGGATAATTTCAATACAGCACAGGAGAACCCTTGGGACAATTATGCCGCACTTACCGCAAGGCGTCTGAATGCGGATTTTCACCTTGTGTCCTGGACTTCCATCGGCGTTATTTCCAATTCCGTAAAGGAGGACGTTAACGAGCCTGACGACGGCTGGGTAATGCCGAAAATTTACGGCTGCACCGACAAGGGCGTGGACGGTTATCTTGGATATGACCCCGAAAGGTGGGATTTCTCACGGTTCAAGCCTCAGCTTATCGTTGTAAATCTTGGCACTAACGACAAGGACTACACAAGGGGCGTTCCCGAAAGAACGGCGGCTTTCCAAAAGGGCTACACCGAATTTTTGAAGGATATACGCCGCAGCAATCCCGATTCATACATACTCTGCACCCTTGGGGTAATGGGACAGCAGCTTTGTCCTCAGGTTGAGGCGGCGGTACGGGAGCTTAGCGCTTCCGACAGCAGGATCTCCGCAATGCGTTTTGATGTTCAGAGCGAAGCTGACGGAATAGGCGCAGAGGAACACCCAAGTCTTGCTACACATAAAAAAATGTCGGACAGGCTTGTTGAAGAGATCGAAAGGCTGAAAATCTTTTGATTAAATTCGGAATTATTTAAAATTTGGAATGTGGAGAGTGGAATGTGGAATTATGGTATCGCCTGCGGCGATGTATTTTTAGATATGTGAGCGCAGCGAACACCGCAATTATTCATTTTTCATTATTCACTATTCATTATTCATTTTTTATGTAGGGGTGGGTTTCACGTCCCGATTTAACCGGATTCGCGGCAAACCGGAAGTTGTTTAAGTGTGAGGTGTGGAGAGTGAGGAGTGAAGTTAAGCCAATCAACAACTTCACTCTTCACTCCTCACACTTCAAACTTCTTCAAATTCCGATTTAACGAACAAAATGCAGGGAAAAAAACATTTTGCGCTGAGGAGATGAGAAGGTCAGCTATGAGTGAAAACAGAATTCTTACAGACACGCTTATATTTGAAAAGAAAAATAAAATAAGCGGCGGTATCTATCATAAAATGCAGGTGGATCTTGCCTATAATTCAAACCACATAGAAGGCAGCCGGCTTTCTCACGAGCAGACACGGTACATCTTTGAAACGCAAAGCATTGAGGGTACTGCCCTTGTGAACGATGTGTTTGAAGCCGCCAATCATTTTAAGTGCTTTGATCTTGTTTTAGACACCCTTAATGAGCCGTTAACGGAGGAATATATAAAAAAGCTGCATTATACCTTGAAAAACGGCTTGATAACAGATAATGCTTCCGAGGCTGTTATCGGCGATTATAAAAAATATGCCAACACGGTAGGCGAAATAGAAACAGCCAAGCCGAAAGAAGTTCAGCGGTCAATGTTTTCGCTGCTGAAAAATTATCGGGATATAAAATGCCCCGACCTGTTCGATATTGCCCGGTTTCACACGGAGTTTGAAAGGATACACCCTTTCTATGACGGCAACGGCAGGGTCGGAAGGCTGCTTATTTTAAAAATGTGTCTTGAAAACAACATCGTGCCCTTTTATATCAATGAAGAAAACAAGCTGTTCTATTACAAGGGGCTTAAAGAGTGGCAGTTAAGCAATAAACCAAACAGACTTTTAGATGTTTTTTTATCAATGCAGGATGATATGAAGGCAATTCTTGACTACTTTGAAATTGAGTATGACAATTCCGAAATGACCTCACGCAAGCTTATTGAAAAGCACTGCTTAATTTAGTTTGAAGTGTGAGGAGTGAAGAGTGAAGTTGTTTTGAATTCGGAATTATTTAAAATTTGGAATGTGGAGAGTGGAATGTGGAATTATGGTATCGCCTGCGGCGATGTATTTTTAGATATGTGAGCGCAGCGAACACCGCAATTATTCATTCTTCATTATTCACTATTCATTATTCATTTTTTATGTAGGGGTGGGTCTCCCGTCCCGTTTGCGCCAAGTTTGGTTAAATCGGAACGGTTCTCCTCCTGTCCTACATAAAAATGAATAGCAAATCACCCATAATTCCGAATTACGCATTCCACATTCAAAAATCAATTACGGGTTTAACGAACAAGATAAAATAAAAAACGAAAGGCAATGATACCTATTGGCAAATTCATACGATTGTATTATAATAGGCGGCGGAGCGGCAGGACTTATGGCGGCAATAACCGCTTCGGGCTGTGGCAAAAAAACGCTGCTGCTTGAAAAGGGAAACCGCTGCGGAAGGAAGATAGCCATTACCGGCAAGGGACGGTGCAACGTTACAAACAACTGCACCGAGGAGGAGTTCTTCTCCAACATTCCCGTTAACCCGAGATTCCTTTTTTCGGCGTATTCACGCTTTAACTCCCAGGACTGCATGGACTTTTTCGAGCGGCTGGGGGTTCCCCTTAAAACGGAAAGGGGAAACAGGGTATTTCCCGTCAGCGACAAGGCGCAGGACATTGTCCGTGCTCTTGAACAGGCTTGCAAGGACAACGGCGTTGAAACGGTCTTTTCCCGTGCAACGGAAATTCTTACGCAGGACGGCGCAGCTGTGGGGGTAAAGTGCGGCGGCAAGGTTTATAACGCACCCTCAGTTCTTATTGCAACGGGAGGAAGCTCCTATCCCGGAACAGGCTCCGACGGTGACGGGTACAGGCTTGCCGAGGCTGTGGGACACACCGTAACCGACCTTAAGCCCTCCCTTGTTCCCATTGTTTCCGATGACGATCACTGCGCCGAAATGACGGGGCTTTCACTGAAAAACGTTAATCTTACCTTAAAAGATACCTTGAAAAACAAAACGGTCTTTTCCGAAACGGGGGAGATGCTTTTCACTCATTTCGGCGTGTCGGGACCCCTTGTTCTCAGTGCTTCAAGCCATATCCCGTCCATCGAAAGCGGAAGATACATTTTTTACATCGACTTAAAGCCTGCCCTTGACGAAAAAAAGCTGAACGAGCGTATTCTCCGTGATTTCGGGGAGATACCAAACCGCATTTTTGCAAATTCCCTTTCAAAGCTGCTGCCCTCGAAGATGATACCCGTTGCTGTAAGGCTTTCGGGCATTGACGGGAACAAGCAGGTCAACTCCGTAACGAAGCAGGAGCGTGCAAGGCTTGTTTCCCTGCTTAAATCCTTTCCCGTGCATATTCTTGATTTCCGTCCCATTGCTGAAGCTATCGTTACAAGCGGCGGAGTGAAGGTCAGCGAGGTTTCCCCAAAAACAATGGAATCAAAGCTGGTAAAGGGACTGTATTTTGCGGGAGAGATACTTGACGTTGACGGCTATACGGGCGGCTTTAACCTGCAGATCGCTTTTTCAACGGGACGCTGCGCAGGCTTTAACATGGCTGCCGAATAAAGGGCGGATATTCTGTCCATAATTTGGAATAAGCCTATTATCTTATTCAACGGCGGACGGTAAGGTTCTGCCTGTGTATCTTTGGGAGTGCGAATAAAATGCCTGCTGTTTTAGTTGAACAAAAGAATAAGACCGAGGGGGAGAGCTTCGGCAGGAACAACCGTATCGACAGCCTTGACCTGTTAAGAGGTGCGGCTATCACTTACGTTATGGTCTATCACCTGCTGTACGACCTTGTGAATTACGAGGGGGTCAGGATAGGCTTCTTCGGAACGGACATATTTGAGTTTGTGCATATGTTTTTTATTGACGTTCTCATTGTGGTTTCGGGTATATGTTCGGGATTTTCCCACAACGTTATAAAAAGGGGAGCGGAGCTGTTCCTTATGGGCAGTATACTGACCATAGCTACAGACTTGTTCGTGCAGGATACGGTGTTCGTTTTCGGGGCGCTGTCCTTTTTCGGCGTAATGATGATGATATGCGGAGTGTGCAGACCCGTGCTTGATAAAATAGACAGCAGAGTGCTCCTTGCAGTAAGTATGCTGCTGTATTTTATCACAGTGGATTTTGATGACGGGGGAACGCTGCACCTGCTTTTTACCGATGTGAAGCTGCCGCTGCCCGAGGGTACTATGTATTCCTATCCCATAGGCATAAAACCTAAAGGCTTCTTCTCCGCAGATTATTTTCCCCTTATACCAAACGGCTTTCTGTATCTTTCGGGAGAAGCGCTGTCGGGATCTGTGGCAAAGCGTAAGCTGCCAAAGTTTTTTTACAGTAAAATAAAGGTGCCGGCGGTGAATTTTATAGGCAGACACTCGCTGCTGTTCTATATCCTTCACCAGCCTGTGCTGCTGATGATAATGTTTGTGATCTGAGAGGTTTTTTATGGATAATCTTACCGATATAGGAGTAATAAAAGACATACTGAGCCGCCACGGTTTTTCTTTCTCAAAGGCTCTGGGACAGAATTTTCTCGTTAACCCCACTGTCTGCCCGAGGATAGCGGAGCTTGGGGGAGCGGAAAAGGGCGTGGGAGCAATTGAGATAGGCACGGGCGTGGGTGTGCTTACCCATGAGCTTGCAAAGCGTGCGGACAAGGTTGTCGCAATTGAAATTGACAGCCGCCTTATCCCTGTTTTAAAGGAGACCCTTGGGGAGCATAACAACGTTACAATAATCAACGACGATGTTATGAAGCTTGACCTGCATAAGGTGATAAAGGAGCATTTTCAGGGCATGGACGTTGTTCTGTGTGCAAATCTGCCTTACTACATCACCTCGCCCATAATAATGATGCTCCTTGAAAGCCGCCTGCCCTTGAAGTCGATAACGGTAATGGTGCAGAAGGAGGCAGGAACAAGGCTCTGCGCAGAAATGGGAACGAGAGAAGCAGGCGCAGTTACCGCCGCAGTAAGATATTATTCCGAGCCTGAGCTGCTTTTCAACGTTTCAAGGGGCAGCTTTATGCCCTCGCCCAACGTGGATTCCTGCGTAATAAAGCTGAACGTACATAAGGACGGCGGCTTTAAGGCTGCGGACGAGGAATTTTTCTTCAAGACGGTAAGAGGAGCGTTCTCACAGCGGAGGAAAAACCTGCTGAACTCCCTTTCTTCTTCAATGGGTATTGAAAAAGCAAAGGTGACGGAGGCTGTGGCGGCGGCGGATATTTCCCCGAACGCCCGTCCCGAGCAGCTTTCAATGGAGGATTTTCTGCGGCTTGCGGAATCCCTTAAACAAAAAATGTAGGGGCGCACATTGTGAGGTTGAAAGTATGCCGAAAAAATGCAGAATGTCGGGCGGATAATATCCGCCCCTACAATAAACGACAAAATACAGCCAATCGTAGGGGAGGCTATCAGCCGCCCGTTATATAATGAGAACCTCTAATATTATATCTGAAAGGAATGTGAACTTATGCCTGTAAATATTGCAATAGACGGACCTGCAGGAGCAGGAAAAAGCACAATAGCAAAGGCTGTTTCAAAGCAGCTTGGATTCATTTATGTTGATACGGGGGCGCTGTACAGAGCGGTGGCTTATCATATGCTGTCAAAGGGCATTGCTGCGGACGACAGAAAAGGCGTTCCCGAGGAGCTTGAAAAGCTGGACAGCGGTTATTTCTCCCTCCGCTTCATTGACGGCACACAGCACGTTTTCTGCGGTGATGAGGACGTTTCGGGTAAGATACGCACCCCCGAGGTGTCAATGGGTGCTTCGACAGTTTCGGCTATACCCGAGGTGAGAAAGTTCCTTTTCGAGCTTCAGCGCAGGATAGCAAGTGAAAACAATATCATTATGGACGGCAGGGATATAGGAACGGTTGTCCTGCCAAATGCCGACCTTAAGATCTACCTTACCGCTTCTCCCGAGGAAAGGGCGAACCGCCGCTTTAAGGAGCTTTCGGAAAAGCAAGGCTGCCCCACATATGAGCAGGTGCTTGCAGACATAAAGCAGCGTGACTACAACGATATGCACCGTGATATTTCCCCGCTTAAAAGAGCTGATGATGCCGTTCTTGCGGACACCTCCGACGTTGACCTGGAGGGTGCGATAAAAATGGTGCTTGAACTTGTTAAGGATAAGTGTGGAATCACATAAGAAAATTTGGCTAAAACAGCTAAAATTCCGGTGAATTATTGTGTACTTATACAAACTTATGCAAAAATGAAAAATAACGGGAAGTTGAATTGTTTTATAGTCAGAAAGACAAAACAGAAAGGAGCTTTTCTATGAAAAAGCAGCTTATTATGAAGATAGCTTCAATGGCAACAGCACTTTCACTTGTGGCTTCAAGCGGAGCGGCTGCCGTTTCTGCGGCTACTAAAACCACCGGCACTTCCTCCGGTTCTTCCGCCGAGGAAAAGGAGCAGAGGGCAATGAAGGAAGCCCTTACCGTTGTAAAGAAAAGAGTTAAGATACCCGACAGCATTTCCAAATTCAATTACGGCGTGAGCCAGAGCTACGGCGAGGAGTGCTTCAACTTTACTTGGGAAACTCCCGAGGATTCAAAAAGCACCATCCGTGAGTGCATAAACATTTCCGTTGTGCAGAATATTATCGTAAGCTACAATTACAGCAAATACTACACCGACGGAAGCGATAAAAACGATCAGATCCCCGCTTTTGCCAAGCTTTCCGACAAACAGCTTATCGAAAAAGCAAAGGGCTACTGCAAGCAGCTCAATCCCGACCTTACCTCAATAAGCGACATTGAGATAAGCTCAGTAAGCCTTTTTGAAGACTATGCTTACGTTAACTTCGGCAGAAAGGAAAACGGCATTGACATTCCCGACAACGGCGGTTCTATCGCTATGAACAAGGACACGGGCGAACTTATCTCATACGGCATTTCCGGATGGTATTATGACGGAACGGAGTTCGCTTCACCCAAGAGCAAGCTCACCGCTGCCGAGGCGCAGGCAAAGTACAAGGAATACTGCACTCTTACTCCCTCTTACAGAATAATAACCACCTGGAACGAGGAAAAGAAGGATTATGACCGCAAGCCCGTTCTTATATATTCCCCCGATTTTACAGACGAGATAGACGCTCTTACCGGCGAAAAGTCCACTATCTGGGATGATATGAGCAAGGACAAGGGTACAAGCTGGTTCCCCTTTGCAAATTATGCAGTTCCCTACGCAGGAAGGGGAGAAGGAGCCGTAACTGAAGAAAACTGCGTTGATGAAGATGCAGCTGCGTCTGACGGCGGCGTTGTTTTCACCGAAGAAGAGCTTAAAGAAATAGAAGCGGACGAAACTATGCTTAAAAAGGAAGAGATAACTTCTCTTCTGCAGAAGGATAAGTACATACAGCTGCCGGATTACGTTCCCATTAAGAGAGCCGAGCTTGTGAAGGACGAAAAGAATGACCTTTACAAGTACACAATGGTCTATTCCTACAACGATGATGAAGAAGCTGTAGAGTATGCGGAGGGCGAAGAAGCACCTGCGCAGGAGATCAAGCCTTATTACAGCCTTTATATCACTCTTGACGCAAAAACGGGCAAGGTGGATAATTTCAGCAAGAACTATGCCGCAAACCTTGACAACTCAAAGGCTTACCCCGTTAAAAGCTGCAGCGCAATTGCGGATAAGGTAATAAAGTATTACTACCCCGACATCTGCGGCGAGTACAAGGCTGATGAAAGCAACCTTGCAGCATCCGATTCATGGACGGACAGCAAGGGCAAAACGTATTACGAGACCTCACGCCAGTTTGTTTATCACCGCTATGTTAACGGCGTTATCGTTGAGGACGACAATATTTATGTTACCGTTGACAACAAGGGCAGCGTAGGATATGTAAGCTATAACTATACAGACGTTGAGTTCCCGTCCTCCGTGCCCGAATTTGATAACGACAAGGCGTTCACACAGATATTCAAGCAGCTTGAAACACGGCTTTACTATGACGGCTACTACAAGCGTGACGGAACGGTAAAGACCTACCTGCTTTACGATATTGACAGCTTCTACCTTAACAGCAAGTATCAGATAGTTAACTGGTCGGGCGAGGTCGTGACCAAGACGGAGGAAAATTCCGGAAAGTATACCGATATAGACGGAATAAAGCAGAAAACTGCAATAGAGACCCTTGCAAGATACGGCATAACACTCAGCTCCGAGGACGGAAAGTTTGACCCCAATAAGGCAATAACCGATACCGAGTTCAGAGCCCTTGTTTCTCAGGCAATATACGGATGGGGAAGAAACAGTTCAAGCGAAAATGAAAAGTCCTCCATAACAAACAAGGAAGCCGCACAGATATTTGTTGACATTATGGGCGGAACAAAGTTTGCGGAGCTTAAGGGAATATACAAGGCTCCCTTTGACGATGTAAAGGCTACAGACGAGTATGCAGGCTACATAGCAATTGCCAAGGCTATGGGCTTTATGAATGGAACGAACGGAAAGTTTGAACCCGATAAGAAGATCTCCAGAGCGAAAGCAATGCAGATGATATATGATTATATATTGTATCTGAATAAGTGATACGCAGGCAAAAGTTGAAGCGGAAAGGCGAAGCCATAATGGGATTCCAAAGGGACGAGTCCCTTTGGCGCAGGTTCTTAGGGGCGCGGAGCCCCTAAGTCGCTCTCCGCAGAGAGCGAAATTCCCAAAACTATGGCGCAACGCATTGTAAAAGTAAAATAAGCAAAGTAATAAATCAAACGGCGCAATTCACATAAAAAAACGGAACCAAGTAAAGTGTAGTATGACACAAAACCTGTGGAACCAATCAATGTGAATTGCGCCTATTTCTATCCCGTACAAACCAAGTACCCTCCGCAAAAAAATATATTGAGCGCAGCGAAATGTATTTTTCTGCGGCGCAGCAAAGTAGGGCGTTGTTATGAACGGAAAGTTATTTTTACGGATAAAGCGTTGCAACCCAAGAACGGTTGCTTCAAATTTAATGAATAATGAAAAATGAATAGTGAATAATGAATAATTAAGGTGTTCGCTGCGCTCACGGGATTTTTATACATTGCCGCAGGCAATTCCTTAATTATTCATTATTCATTTTTCACTATTCACTATTCATTTAGCGAAGCGCTATGCAAAGGGACAACCTTCAGGGGGACA
>JALEJQ010000043.1 GCA_022769565.1 Oscillospiraceae bacterium | reverse complement strand
GCTTCGGCGGCTATTTCGCTGACGGGACTTTTTTTGTAGCTGTTCTGCGAAAATACACGGTAGCCGGCATTTATCATGGCAAGCCGCTTTTCTTCCGGCAGAGAAAAGAATTTTTCGTTCATAAAAAACCCCCTTGACTGTTCGGTCAATGTTATTATAATACCGTTGACCGTTTTTGAGAAGACCCTTTTTGAAAAATTTTTTATCAAAAGGGAAATATAAGCGCTGCGCTAAATGAATAATGAAAAATGAATAATGAATAGTGAATAATTAAGGTGTTCGCTCCGCTCACAAATTTAAAAATTTGAAAATAACATCGCCGCAGGCGATACATTAATTATTCATTCTTCACTATTCATTATTCATTTAGCGAAGCGCACATAATTCCACTTTCCACTTTCAACTTTCCACATTCAAAAAAGTGCTTCCGTAAGCCTTTTGCCTGCGGAAGCCGATTTTTTATTCAAGATTAAGGTGCTTGTGCATTATGTAATAGGTGAAATAAAGCATAAGTCCGTATAAGACCACCGTGAATATGCCGGTAAAGACATACATTACATCAAATATGCCGAAAAATTCTGTCATTACCTCTGCATCGGTCATATTCATAAAGCCAACGCTTGTGGTTTTCATTCCTGCGGCAATGAGAACTATGCTTGAAATAGTCTGTGAGATAACGTTAACGCCGATAAATGCAACTATCGCCATAAGAATTTTGTGGCTGTTGAAAAGGCTGCCGAAGGAAATGCAGAAGTTAAGATATATCTGCATAAGCAGTGGGCTTACTATCGTACATATCAGCATATATTTCAGGAACTTTACTGCCGCAGCTTGTTCCGCACCCATAGAGAACGCCTTGATGAATTCATCGTATATCTTCGGCAGCTCCTTTACCCACTCAAAGCCGCCTGCGGCAATGCCTGTGCAAAGGAAAAATACCGCAGCCGACAAGATAGTCCATATGTACACGGGTATCAGCTTGGCAAAAATATGGCTCCAGGGGGAAACAGGCAGGGTGTGCATAAGGTAGCCCTCGTCCCTGTACATATTCTTATAAAACCGCACGGTCGAAAATACAAATATCAACCCGAATGCAAGCATACTGAGAAATATGAACGCCATAAGGCACAGGCTTGACATAACGGTTATAAATCGGTTGTCGCCGAGAGAAGTAAGGCTTTTGTCCATTATACGGACGGTGCCTGCCAGTACCGCCATACCTGCATAAATTGCGGCGTACTTCTTCCATTCCGCCATAAGCTCGTATTTGAGCAGCTTTCCTAACATGCGAACACCTCCCTGAAAACTCCGTCAACGGACTTGCCGTACTGTTCCCTTATTTCGTCCACCTCTGACTGCATAACAACGCTGCCGTTCTTTATAAATACAACTTCGTCAAGAACGTGCTCAACGTCTGAGATAAGGTGTGTGGAAATAATAACGGAGGCGTTTTCGTTGTAGTTTTTCAGTATAGTCTGAATGATATAATCCCTTGCCGCAGGGTCAACGCCGCCGATAGGCTCGTCAAGGAGATACAGCTCTGCGTTCCTGCACATAACAAGGATAAGCTGCACCTTTTCTCTTGTGCCCTTGGACATACTTTTCAGCTTTGCCTGAGGGTCGATATTGAGCCTTGCAAGCATATCATAAGCGTTAACGGCGTTGAAGTCCTCATAGAAATCACTGAAAAAGGTTATCATTTCTCTGACGCTCATCCATTCGCTGAGGTATGTTCTTTCGGGAAGGTAGGCAACTATCTTTTTCGTTTCGATACCCACAGCCTTGCCTGAGATGGTTATTTCTCCGCAGGTGGGTGTGAGTATTCCGCATAAAAGCTTGATAAGAGTGGTCTTGCCGCTGCCGTTGGGACCAAGCAGACCGATTATTTTGCCCCTGCCTATGTTAAGGCTTACATTGTTAAGCGCAATTTTGCCGCCGTAGGTTTTTGTAAGTCCGCTGCATACAATTAAATTATCTTCTGCGCTCATTCTTTTTCCCCCTTAATATGTTTTTCCAGCTCTGTGACCGCTTCTTCTGCGGTAAAGCCAAGCTGACCCATTTTTGTTATGAACCATTCCATCTGTTCGTCGGCAAGTATACGGCGAAGCTCGGATATTTTCTCCGTATCACCAGTAATGAACCGCCCCGATGTGCGCTGGGAATACACAAGCCCCTCTCTTTCAAGCTCGGAGAGAGCCTTCTGCATAGTGTTGGGGTTAACCTCCGCCACGGCTGCAAGCTCTCTTACAGGCAGCAGCTTATCCCCGGCTTTATATTCGCCCACGGCTATACTCAGCTTGATATGCTCGATTATCTGCTGATATATAGGCGAATTTTCGTTAAAATTCCATGGCATTTCTCCGCTTCCTTTCTGCGCCTGCCTATAATACTAATTCCAAATCAACCTATAGACAAATTCGTCAGCTATAACCCAGCCACTCGTCGTCAAGCTCCCTTGCAAGGCACCAAGCATTGCGGCGGTCGCTTTTCTTGATTGGCTGTGTTCTATCTGCCGCCTTTGTCTATAGAACGATTTAGAATTAGTATAACGGCATTTTTCTGCAAAAACTCCTGCAATGTATCTTTGTACTAATCTATTAATACAATAATAACTCATTTTTTCCTGTTTGTCAAGTACGGAAGCAGTATTTTTTATAAAAATTTTCTATTTACGAAGTCTTAACGGGGTGATATAATAGTATTGCATATATTTTTAAAGGAAGTATGTTATGAATATTTATGACGCAATGAATTATATAAACAGCTTTTCAAAGCTTGGTAAGCCTGTGACGAGCCTTGACCGTTTCCACAGGCTTATGGATGCCCTTGGAAACCCTCAGGACAGGCTTAAATTCGTCCACGTTGCAGGAACAAACGGCAAAGGCTCCACCGTAAGAATGATCGCCTCCTCCCTTGCCCGTGCAGGCTATGTTACGGGAGAGTTCACCTCCCCCTATATCACCGTTTACAACGACAGGATAAGGATAAACGGCAGAAACATCTCCGATGAGGAGCTTTGCAGCATTGTCAGCGAAATAAAGCCTATAATTTACGGTCTTGACAATGACTGCTCACAGTTCGAGATCACTACGGCAATAGCCTTCATATATTATGCGGCAATGAAGTGCGACATCGTTGTCCTTGAAGCAGGTCTTGGCGGACTTCTTGACTGCACCAATATCATAAAAGAGCCTGAGGTGTCCGTTATAACCTCAGTTTCCCTTGACCACACAAAAATTCTCGGCGACACCATAGAAAAGATAGCCCGTCAGAAGGCAGGCATCATAAAGGAAGGCTGCCCCGTTGTTCTTGCGTACAATAAAGCGCCCGAGGTCGAAAGGATAGTCCACGGCACCGCTGCGGCAAAGGCGTGCAGCTTCTGTACTCCCGACTACAGCAAGCTGAAAATAGAAAAATGCGACTATACGGGCAACAGCTTCCGATATAAAGGCGATCACTACGTTACCTCAATGATAGGCAGACACCAGATAGACAACGCCCTCACCGCAATAGAGACCTGCGGCATACTGCGCAGATACGGATTCCCTGCGCTTACCTACAGCACGGTTTTCGATGGCATAAAGGATTCCGTTGTTCCCTCAAGGTGTCAGATACTCAATGCGGACAAGCCTTTTGTCCTTATCGACGGCGCACATAACCCCGACGGCATGAGAGCATTGGCGGATTTTGTGCGCACCGTTCCTAAAGAGCCTAAAATAATGGTCTGCGGAATGATGGAGGACAAGGACTGGCAGACAGCGCTGGGATTTATGACAAGATACATCGACTACGGCATCTGCGTTGACGGCTTTGCTCCGAAAACGGTCTTTGCCCCCAAGCTGGCGGAGCTGTTCAGAGAAGCGCAGGTAATGAGCCTTAAGGACGCAGTTCCGAGGGCAATGGCGCTTGCAGGGGAAAAGGGAATGGTGGTAATTGCAGGTTCGCTGTACCTTGCCTCGGCGTTCCGCAAAATAATGCAGTAACAGGGGACAGCATATGACGAAAGAGACCTATGAAAAAATAACGGGCGTACTCCGTAACAGAGCCGCCCTTGCAAAAGTAATAAACCTTGCCAACAAGATACTTACCTATATAATTTTTGCCACATATCCCTGCCTTTTAGTGTACCTTTTCCTGCAAAACAGGGGAATGCTGCTTAAAGCTGTGCTTGTGCCAGCTGTATCATTTGTGGTTTTAAGCGTTTTCAGGCGTATAGTCAACTCGCCCCGTCCCTACGAGGTTTTCGGCGTACCTTCCGTTATACCGAAAAAAACGAAGGGCAAGTCCTTCCCAAGCAGACACGTTTTTTCCGTTGTTATCATAGGAATGACCTTTCTTGTCTGCTTTCCGTGTAAGTGGGCGGCGGTGTTCATTTTAGCCGTAGGAGCGGCAATGGGGGTTATAAGGGTCATTTCGGGAGTGCATTTCCCGAGGGATGTTATAGTTGGTGCATTGTTCGGGGTTATTTCGGGGGCCATCGGCTTTTATGTGATTTAACACAAACCTGCCGACCGGACGGCGAAACAGAAAGACAATATCAAACGCCTGAAAATCAATGCGATTTCCAGGCATTTTTGGGGTCAAAACAGCTTTATTTTTTTAAAGGGGCTGTAATAGTTCATGGGGTCTGATACTAATAACCATTTGTTCTATGGATAAAGACGGTGGATAGAATACGACCAATCAGGTAAACTTGTTTACCTTGAAGACGACCGCAGGCAGGCCGGTCTGTCGGTCAGCCCCTCTGTCACTTCGTGACACCTCCCCTCACAGGGGAAAATCACGCCTGTCAAGGGAGTTTGACGCAGAGTGGGCGTATTATAGCCGCCGTATTTTATCCATAGGTTAAATGGTTATTAGTATTAAAGCCCTTTTGCCATACATTAAATGAAAATATCCGCTCTGTTTAATAAAGTACATAAACAGAGCGGATACTTTCATAAATAAATTATTATCCGAATGTAATATTTGCGAAAAACGTTGATCTTTACTGCTTAGGCTTGCATACATTTATCCACTCGATATATCCCGAAAGGACAAACTCCGCCTACCATATGACCTATTTTCTCCGTTACCTCGTCATATGTGAGCATTGCTGCCTTTACCCCGAAATATGCCTTGAAAGCTGAATTGTTTATCTTCGTATCACCTGCGGCAACGATTAACACAGGCTCCTCTGTTGCGGAAGACGAATCAAATTCAATAACACGGCTTGTATCAAAGCCCTTTGAAGCCAGATATTCCTTTGCTTTCTCAATAGACATTTCAAAAGCCTCTTTTTCACCATTTCTTTTCTTCGGAGGCACAGTACATTTCGGGCTTTGCAGCCCTCAGCTCAACGTAGCAGCCGCACTTGGCGCACATTCCGTTAACAAGCTCGCCGCAGCTTCGGCATATCTCAAGCCTTCTTCGGTAAGTTTCCCCATCCGTCCGTTTTTCGGGCGGAATTTCTTTTATATAATCAAGTATGCTGCGGACGGTCTCATCAGGATCCATATCCGCAAGCAGACATTTTCGGCAGACTATTTTCATCACTTTTTCAGCTTAATGGCGATAACGCTGCACTTGGGCATAACAAAGGTCAGCTTATTGCCCGAAAGAGTTATTCCGTCAAATGCACAGGACTTAACGTTTTCCTTTCCGTCAAAGCCGTTGTAAGCGTGAACCTCGCCGCAGAGTATCTCTGCGCTTGCGGAAGAAGCCGCAAAGCTGCCTGTGGACACCTCCGCAGCAATATCCTCGTCAATTGAACAGTTGGCAAGGGTAATGAGCATATCGCCGTTTTTATCAATTGAAACAGACTTTGTGACAGCAGGTATCTCGGTATCTCCGGAAGAAGCAGTTTCGTTATTCAGCACGCTTTCAACAAGCTCTGAATCCTGATGACCCGAATACAGCTTAAAGACGTAATATGTAGGCGTAAGCACCATTTTTTCACCCTCGGTAAGTATTACCGCCTGAAGCACGTTGACCGCCTGCGCAATGTTCGCCATTACCACCCTGTCGGAATGTTCGTTGAAGATATTAAGGTTTATTGCCGCAACAATTGCGTCACGCATTGTATTCTGCTGGAAAAGGAAGCCGGGGTTTGTACCCTTTTCAACATCGTACCAGCAGCCCCACTCGTCCACGATAAGACCTATTTTTCCCTCGGGGTCGGTTTTGGACATTATCTCGCTGTGACGGGTAACAAGCTCCTCCATATAAAGGGTGGACTTTATTGTTTTGTAATATTCTTCGTCGGTAAAATCCACAGCGTCTCCCTTTTTGCTCCAATCACCGGTGGGAATGGTGTAATAGTGGAGAGAAATAGCCTTTGCGTTCCACTCGTTAAGGCAAGGCATAAGCTTTTCCGTCCAGTTGTAGTCGTTGGCACTGGGGCCGCAGGCGACCTTGAAAAGCTCGTTGCCGCTGAAATTCTTGCAGAAGGTCTGATAGCGCCTGTACTCGTCGGCATAATACTCGGGGCGCATATTTCCGCCGCAGCCCCAGCTTTCGTTGCCGATGCCAAGATATTTCAGCCTCCAGGGCTTTTCCCTGCCGTTTTTGCGGCGCAGTTCAGCCATTGGAGAAACGCCGTCAAAGGTCATATACTCCACCCATTCCGCAAGCTCGCTTACCGTTCCGCTGCCGAGATTTCCTGCAATGTACGGCTCGCAGCCCAGCTCTTCGCAAAGGTCCATAAATTCGTGGGTGCCGAAGCTGTTATCCTCCACTACATGACCCCAGTTGGTGTTTATCATCTTTTTTCTGCCTGATTTTTCGCCTATGCCGTCCTTCCAGTGGTACTCATCGGCAAAGCAGCCCCCCGGCCAGCGGAGAACGGGTATTTTTATAGCTTTAAGCGCCTCGATAACGTCCTTTCTTACGCCGTTTTTATTTGGCACGGAAGAATCCTCGCCAACGTACAAGCCGTTGTATATGCACCGTCCCAAATGCTCGGAGAAGTGACCGTATATCTCACGGTTTATATGGCTCCTTTTGTTTTCGGGTCTAATTTCAAGTGTGATTTTTTTCATATTGACGCCTCCTTTTATTTTCTTGGCAATATCATTATATAACATCTTCCCATATTTTTCAACAGTATATGCGATTTTTTATACTAATCCTCATTTGTTCGGTGGATAAAGTTGGCAGATAGAATTGCTCCAATCAAGGAAAGCGACCACAGGCGTGCTGTCGCACGGCAAGGGAGCTTGACGACGAGTGGTGCAATTATAGCTGCCAAATTTATCTACAGGTTAAATGAGGATTAGTAT
>JALEJQ010000042.1 GCA_022769565.1 Oscillospiraceae bacterium | reverse complement strand
CGCCTGTCAAAGGAGTTTGACGCAGAGTGGGCGTATTATAGCCGCCGTATTTTATCCATAGGTTAAATGGTTATTAGTATAAAAATCAAAAAGCCGTACCTGCGCTGTTTTTCCGCAGATACGGCTCAAATTTTATGCTCTTACAGCCTTATGGAATATCTTTTTGCCCTTTTTGATAACGACAGAATCATCAATTTTGATAAGTGCGTTGGGGTCTGTTACCTTTACATCGTCAACAGCAATACCGTTCTGCTGAACAAGTCTTCTGCCCTCGCTCTTTGAGGGAACAAGTCCCGTTTTAATGAGCAAGTCAAGGATATTTATTCCGTCGCCTATTTCAGCCGCAGGTATCTCGGTGGAAGGCATATCGGAATTATCAGCTCCGCCTGCAAAGAGAGCCTTGGCAGCGTTAAGAGCCTTATCCGCCTCTTCCTCACCGTGAACAAGCTTTGTAAGCTCGTAAGCAAGTAGCTCCTTAGCCTTGTTAAGCTCTGCGCCTTCCATAGTCTTTTCCATTTCCTCTATCTGTTCAACAGGAACAAAGGTAAGCATTTTCAGGCACTTGATAACGTCAGCGTCACCAACGTTTCTCCAGTACTGGAAGAAATCGTAAGGCGATGTTTTTTCGGGGTCAAGCCAAACTGCGCCCTTTTCGGTCTTGCCCATCTTCTTGCCCTCGCTGTTAAGGAGAAGAGTGATAGTCATAGCGTGAGCATCCTTGCCCAGCTTTTTACGGATAAGCTCCGTGCCGCCAAGCATATTTGCCCACTGGTCGTCACCGCCGAACTGCATATTACATCCGTACTTTTGGAAAAGCATATAGAAATCATAGCTCTGCATTATCATGTAGTTGAATTCAAGGAAAGTAAGTCCCCTTTCCATTCTCTGCTTGTAGCACTCGAAGGTAAGCATCTTGTTTACGCTGAAGCAGGCACCCACTTCGCGGAGCACATCAACGTAGTTAAGGTCAAGCAGCCAGTCACCGTTGTTTACAATGATAGCCTTGTCATCGGAAAAGTCGATAAATCTGCTCATCTGCTTTTTAAAGCATTCAACGTTGTGGGCAATGGTTTCCTTGGTCATCATTTTTCTCATATCGGTCTTGCCGGAGGGGTCGCCTATCATAGCGGTGCCGCCGCCGATAAGAACAATAGGCTTGTTTCCTGCCATCTGCAGACGCTTCATAAGGCAAAGTGCCATAAAGTGACCAACGTGAAGGCTGTCGGCGGTAGGGTCAAAGCCGATGTAGAAGGTAGCCTTTCCATTATTGATCATCTCGCTGATCTCCTTTTCATCGGTGACCTGAGCGATAAGTCCTCTTCTTACAAGTTCTTCGTATAAAGTCATTTTTCATTTCTCCTTAATATAATAAATTCAATCTTATTAAAAGCACTGTAAAATCAGCCAAGCATTTTCAAAGCTACGGCTTTTTAGATCCTGCTTTCTTATACAATAATAAATTCTTCCGCAGTCTCCGAACATCATGACCGTTTTTTCATTTTCCACGGTGTCCATCTGGAAAAGCAGCATCCAGTCCTCGGCAGCCTTTGTGATCTCTTCGGTAACGGTATAATTTGCATCTCCCGTATATATCCCTCTTGAAACAAGCTCGCACTCGGTAAACACATCACCTTGGAGCAAATCGGGATAACCCAGCAGCTTGCAGCGAAAATCGTCATGCTCCTCAAGATAGCTGTCATACGCTTCATCATATTCGTCGTACTCATCGTCGGAAAAACCGTCGATAAGCTGTGAACAGGGATAATCGTCAAGAGCCTGCGGTGAGATGACTGCAGGAGCGTAACGGAATTCTTCTCCCAGCTCCCCGGGAAACTCCATAGGCGATAAGCTGTCGGTATCTTCAAAGTAATAAACCCTTGCGCAGCCCTTATCCTTAGGGTCAAAGCCCCATTTCTGCGTATCTACCTCATAAAAGAAGCTAAGTACACCCTTTTTCGGAAGCAGATCTTCCTCGTCAAGCTCTGCAATATCCTCACAGTTGATCTGAGCAATAAACGAAAGAGGACGGTTTTCGGCTTCCTCTGAAAAACAGCTTCCCTTAAAATAAGGCCACTCAAATCCGTCGGGTACATCAGGACGTCCTCCGAATTTCGAAGCTCCGCAGGGAGTATTTTCATTATCAAATTCAATTGTTAAATCAATTGCAGATTTCCTAAAACTTTTCATCAAGTCATCAATTTTGGACATATCTTAATCTCCTTAATGTTAATTTGATGTCTTTTTACGCTTTATAATAACGACTTCCTGCATTTACTTTAACATATACGATGAAATCAAAAGCTGATCTCACGGATACCGCGACCTTTCAAGTTTATTGATTAAAAAAAGATAACTGCAGTTCTCCGTAACCAAGCTTATATGCGGAGATTATATCCTTCATTTTATATAGTATGCCTGCTCTGTCACATTCATCGGCAAATAATCGGTAAAGCCTTTCTGCATTTGGAACAGAACAGTTATAACGTTCACCGTAACGGGTCTTATATTTATCGGATAATCCCGGAAACAGGCTGTCCAGCTTTTGGTAATAATACTCTCTCTGATTAAGCCTCAAAGTCATTCCGAAATCCGGATAAATCGTCCGTACTCCGCACTCTTTGGCAGTTCTCACTATCCTGATTATATTATCCTCGCTGTCCTCCAGAAACGGTAATACGGGCATAAGGGTTATTCCCGTAAACAATCCCTCCTCCGAAAGCTCGGCAAGGGCTTCAAAACGTTCTGAGGACACCGATACATTTGGTTCAACAAGCCTGCAAAGCTCGTCATCGGCTGTTGTTACCGTCATAAGGCACAGCACGGGAGAATGTTCCGCTATACCTGCATAAATATCCTTATCACGGGTGATAAGTGCAGATTTCGTGATCGCCACAGTACCGAAATTATATGCATTTATAAGCATCAGCGCATTTTGGGTGAGCTTTTCCTCTTTTTCAAAGGGGTTATAAGGGTCGCTCATAGCGCCTGTGCCTATAATTCCGCTGCGAACCTTTCTGCGGAGTTCGTCACGAAGTATCTCAATACAGTTTTCCTTGGCCCTGACCGTATCAAAATTATCAACATGATAACACTCGCTGCGGCTGTCGCAGTAAATGCAGCCGTGGCAGCAGCCTTTGTACAGGTTCATATTGTAATCATAGCCGAACCATTCCGAACCCTTTGTTTTTTGCAGAATAGTTTTTGCTTTGACCGTCTGCATAATATCTCCCAACAAAAAACCTCTGACGAGCATTAAACTCATCAGAGGACGAATAACTTTATCCGCGGTACCACCTCAGTTTACCGGCGGAACGAGCCGACGGCATCTCAAAAGCGCTGTAACGGGCGCATCCGCATATCCCTACTGCTGTTTCGGGATACAAGCTCCGAGATGTATTCGCTTCTGAGCCGCTGCCCTTTCACACCGCCCAAGAACTCTCTTAAATACGGACTTCAAAAGCTACTTCTTCTCTTCACAGCATTTTTAATTATATTATCACACAAAGCCATGTTTGTCAACACCCGTTTTTTATTTTCTTAAACTTTTTAAAACTATTGACAATGTTATACAAAATATAGTATAATAAATTAGGCTGGAAATTACTTTTTAGCTAAAATTTATTCAAGGAAAGATTTTGAATTATGAAATTTGAAGGCTTTTCTACCGAAAACAAACATATCGCCAAACCGATGGCAACTACCGCAAGCACACTTATAAGCGATATTTTCAAAAGCCGCAAAGAACGCTGTTCGGCTCTGGGGCTTGGTCTGACTGCGGATAATGTCATTCCCGTTTATTTTGCCGCATTATCGGGTGTTCCGTCAGATGACAAATTGACAGATTATAAAAATTCTTTATTCAAGCTGCGTGAGGACCTTATTAAGTCGCAAAAGTTTCTTATTTTCATTCAGAATGAAATGCGTCCTCCCACGCCCGATGAGCTGTGCTTTTTTGACGCAGTAAGCCGGGGAGAACCGGATGAAACTATAAAAGATTTTGCTGACCTTATTAATATAAACGGCGACCCCACACGCACAGAAGAAGCAAAGCGAATCTTTTCCGAAGCTGCAGAAGGATTGAAGCAGGTAAGCGCCGATATTCTTTTCTCATACGGCGCAAGAACGATAACATGGCTTAACAGATGCGTTGCTTCGGCTGATTACGCACAATTCTGCAACACCGACATTCCTGCGGTCATATTTTACGGCAGAACGGGTGTTAACGAAATAGGGTTCATGCACTTTTTATCCCGCATCGGATTTGATGTTATTTATATTTCAAGCGAAAAAGCCTGTGTTCCTATGCTCAGCTCCAACAATACGGAAAGCAGGATGCAGATATTTGAATTTCCCTATGAGCAGCCACAATTCCCCTATCCCGACAAGCTGGTAAAGACCAAGCTGGCGACTACCGCTTACAGCGCAGAACGTGAGCTTGACGAATTTATGTACAGCAATACCTCTATATTCAAGGATTTTCAGTTCTCGGATATGCAGTCGCTTACCTTAAAGACCACCTATGAGGAAGTTGATATTTTATGGCACCAGGCTGCAAGGTACCGAGCCGGATTTGATGTTATTGCAAATAAAAAAGCCGTTATCCCAAATATTTTTGCAAAAATAAGCGGCGTTAAGGACGGAGATATCAACGATTACTGGGATGGACTGCGTGAAAAGCTATCCCCCTTTACACGAATAATAATCAAATCGCCTTCCTATGACAGATTTCCGCAGAGCATTTTTACGGCGTACAATAATTACTTCAACGGCACGGAAATTTACACCGACAAGCTGAAAAATTCTCCCGTCAATTCCTATAAGTTCCTTTCGGACTCTCTGCAAACGCTTATTTTCAGCAAAATGCAGGAGGCTCTGGACAGCGGACTTCTGCTTCTTGACCCTGCGGAGATAGTGCCGCTGGTACTTTATGTGGGGCTTAATATTGACAGAGAAATACTGAAAATACTGCAAAAGTACGATTTCACAAAAGATATTCCTAAAATTATCATTATAGACACTATTGAGGACACTTTCAGCAAGGTTGAGTGCATACAGTTGGTTTTATATAACCTTCTGGGCTTCGATATTCTCATTTATACCCCCACAGGCTACAAGAATCTGGAAACTTATATTTCTACGAACGCCTTTGAAACGTTCACAATGAACGAATTTATGTACAATGTGCGTATTCCGAGATTCAAAATTCCCGATTCTGTACCTGAACCTAAAAACAATGATGGCTTTTTCGGCAAATTATTTAAGAAAGGACGTAAGTAAAATGGGTTTACAATTCACACCTTCCTCAGAATCAGCTGCAGCAGAAAATGCTGTAACAACGGAGCAGGCTGTTTCCGCTCCTAACATTCAGGTATCCGCTCCAGAAAACTTTTCCATGGTAGAGGTACAGGAAACCATTAAAAATGACCTTGTAAAGAACGAGGCTGTTCAAAAGCTGGTCGATTCGATCAACGTTAACGACCTTAACTCTATCGTAAAGTTCGGAAACGACGCAGCTACCGAAATTTCTAAGGCTTCCGACCAGGTCCTCAACACAATGAATATGGATCAGATCAACGATTCCGGCGAAATGCTCACCGCTCTTGCCGCTGTAATGGATCAGTTTGATATGAAGGAACTTACGGAAGAACCTAAGAAGGGTCTTTTCGCTAACCTCAGAAAGCAGATCGACAAGCTCCTTGATAAGTACCACACAATGGGCGAAAATGTTGACCGTATCTATGTTCAGCTCAAGACCTACGAAAAGGAGATCGAGCAGTCCAACGTTAAGCTGGAGCAGATGTATAACGCAAACATAAACTACTATAAAGACCTTACCCTTTACATCATGGCAGGTGAACAGGCTTGCGTAGAGCTTGACCAGTACATTGCCGATTACCGCCAGAAGCTGGCTGATAATCCCGATTCAGGCGCAGTTGCAATGGATCTTCAGAACCTTGAAAACGTAAGAGAGGTATTTGAGCAGCGTGTTATGGATCTGAAAATTGCGGAAAACGTTGCAATGCAGACCGTTCCTATGCTTAAGACCATGCAGTTCTCCAACCTTAACCTTATAAGAAAGATCAACTCGGCGTTCATTATCACAATGCCTGTTTTCAAGCAGTCACTTGCTCAGGCAGTTATGCTTAAGCGCCAGAAGATACAGGCTGACGCAATGTCCGCTCTTGACGAAAAGACAAACGAACTGCTTGTTAAAAATGCACATAATACCGTTGAGCAGTCCAAGGCTATCGCAAGAATGGCATCCGGCAGCTCCATAAAGGTAGAGACCCTTGAAGAAACATGGAACACTATCGTTACGGGCATTGAAGAAACAAGAAAGATACAGGAAGAAGCCAAGGTAAAGCGTGCCGAGGATTCCAGAAAGCTTCAGGCTCTTAAAGAAGATTACAGACTTAAACTTCAGGAAACAAAAAATTATTGATTTTTTTGGGAAACAGTACCTTGATCGGCGCTGTTTCCTTTTTATTTTGTTTGATTTTCATATTGCATTATTTGCCTTAATAAAGTATAATAATATATTATATCAGACTATATTTTACCGGAGGATTATTATGTGCGGTTTTGTCGGATTCACAAATACAAAAAACAACTCTAACAGGATAATCGAGGACATGATGGAAAAAATCAAACACAGAGGTCCCGATTCCGGCGGAAAATACGTTGACGGCGACATTGCTCTCGGCTTCCGAAGACTCAGCATCATTGACATCACTTCATCGGGCGACCAGCCTATCTACAACGAAGACAGAACCAAGGTACTGCTTTTTAACGGAGAGATCTATAATTTCCAGTCTATCCGTGAAGACCTTGTTGCAAAGGGACACACCTTTACAACCAAGACCGACTCGGAAGTGCTTCTCCACGGCTATGAGGAATACGGCGAGGAGCTTCTGAACAAGCTGAGAGGTATGTTCGCTTTCGTTATCTGGGATACAAAGACAAAAGAGCTTTTCGGCGCAAGGGATTTCTTCGGAATAAAGCCCCTTTACTATGCACAGATGGGCGATACATTTATGTTCGGTTCGGAAATAAAGGCTTTTCTCACTCACCCCGACTTCAAAAAGGAGCTTAACGAGGCTGCGCTGGAAAATTATCTTACTTTCCAGTATTCCCCCACCACCGAAACCTTTTTCAAGAATGTTTACAAGCTGCCTGCCGCTCATTTCTTCAAATATTCGGGCGGAAAGCTGACCGTAAAGCGTTACTGGGATATTCATTTCAACGCAGACCAACAGCCCGACCTTGACAGCTGGGTAGACCAGATCTCCGACACCTTCAAGGATTCCGTTGAAGCGCATAAAATTGCAGATGTTGAAGTGGGCAGCTTTCTTTCAAGCGGCGTTGATTCAAGCTACGTTGCCGCTGTTGCCAACGTGGACAAAACCTTTACAGTAGGCTTCGGCGAGGACGAACGCTACAACGAGATAGGCTGGGCAAAGGAATTTTCCAAGTACATTGACAAGGAAAATATCAGCAAGGTCATTACTCCCGAGGAATACTGGAACGTTATCTCAAAGGTACAGTACCACATGGACGAACCCCTTGCAGACCCCTCCTGCATCGCTCTTTACTTTGTATGCAACAAGGCTTCGGAGTACGTCAAGGTAGTGCTTTCCGGCGAGGGTGCAGATGAAATTTTCGGCGGTTACAACGTTTATAAGGAACCAATGTCCGTTCCTGCATATAATCTTATCCCCCGTCCCATAAGAAGGGGCATAGGCGCTGTAGCTTCAAAGCTGCCTGCAAAGAGAGGCGTAAATTTCCTTGTAAGGCGTGGAAAAGACCTTGAAGAACGCTTTATCGGCAACGCCTATATGTTCTCGGAAAAGGAACGCAAGGCTCTGCTTAAAATTAAAACAGACGCTCCCAACGCTATTGAGATAACCAAGCCTTTTTACGATCAGGTCAAGGATAAGGACGCTGTTACAAAAATGCAGTATCTTGACCTGCATTTGTGGATGACGGGAGATATTCTGCTTAAAGCGGATAAAATGTCTATGGCGAACTCCCTTGAACTGCGTGTTCCCTTCCTTGACAAGAAGGTTATGGCTCTTGCGGAAAAAATACCTACAAAGTACCGTGTTACGGACGAGAACACCAAGTTTGCCATGAGAAAAGCGGCTCTCCGCTCTGCTCCGCCTCAGACTGCAAACAAGAAAAAGCTGGGATTCCCTGTTCCTATAAGAGTTTGGCTCAAGGAAGACAAGTATTATAATCTTGTCAAGGAAACGTTCACCTCCCCTGTTTCGGAGCATTTCTTTAACACGGAGCTGCTTGTCAGACTTCTTGATGAACACAGAGAGGGTAAAAAGGATAACAGCAGAAAGATATGGACTATATATATTTTCCTCGTTTGGTATAAGGTATTCTTTGACGATGTAATATAACTTTCGTTAAACAATATCAAACAGAGCGCCATTTCGGATAAATTTACGGAATGGCGTTTTTGTTATTTTATGACAATTTTTTGTATTGGATAATATTTTAAATAAATGCTTGAAAAAACTTTGCAAAAGGTGTAAAATAATATAGTATGGGTTTTTATTGAATAAGTAAAGGAATGATAAAAATGAACTGGACGGAAGTTAATATTTTTACTACCACAGAAGGTATTGACCCTGTTTGCGGCTGTCTGCTCACTGTGGGAATTACGGGCTTTGTTATAAAAGATTCAAAGGATTTTGAGGATTTTTTAAACGATAAAACAGGCAATTGGGACTATATCGATGACGACCTTATGAACTTAAAGGACTGCGAGACCTGCGTTACGGTATATCTTGCCGACAACTCACAGGGGGCTGATATGCTTGCCGCTATCCGCTCGGAAATGTCCGCTCTTAAAGGCAGAGATACCGACAATGCTTTCGGCAGGCTTGCTGTTGAACTAAGCAACGTTAAGGAAGAGGACTGGGCAAACAACTGGAAGCAGTATTTCAAGCCTCTTACCGTTGGCGAAAAGCTGGTGGTAAAGCCTTCTTGGGAGAATTACAGCGGAAATGACGGCAGGACCGTACTTGAAATAGACCCTGCTTCAAGCTTCGGCACAGGTCAGCACAACACCACTCAGCTTTGCCTTGAACTTATTGAAAAAAATATACAAAACGGCGATAAGATACTCGACCTTGGCTGCGGAAGCGGTATTCTTTCAATTGCAGGCTTGCTTCTCGGTGCAGGCAGCGCTTCGGCGGTGGACATTGACCAGAATTCCGTTAAAATTGCACTTGAAAATGCAGGAAAGAACCATATTTCCCCCGATATTTACAAGGGCTTCTGCGGAAATATCATTACTGACGAACAGCTGCGCAGTGAAATAGGCGGCGGATATGACATTATTTTCGCAAACATTGTTGCGGACGTTCTCATTGCTATGAGTCCCCTGTTCAAGACCCTTATCAAGCACAGCGGTATCATTATTATTTCCGGCATTATTATTGAACGCTGTGACGAGGTAATGAAAGCTATGGAAGAAAACGGATATAAGCGCATTGAACTGAAAGAAAGCAGCGGATGGGCTGCGGCGGCTTTTACCAATCTTAACTGAAAGGAAGTCAATTGATGAGCAAGGCTAAAAATTACGACAACGAAAGTATTTCAATGCTCAAAGGCGAGGACAGAGTAAGAAAACGTCCTGCCGTTATTTTCGGCTCCGACGATATTGACGGCTGCAAGCATTCGGTATTTGAAATAATCTCCAACTCAATCGACGAAGCAAGAAGCGGTCACGGCGACAAAATTATCGTGACTTATTACAGAGATAAATCCATTGAAGTTGAGGACTTCGGACGAGGCTGTCCCGTTGACTACAACAATGCGGAGCAGCGCTTCAACTGGGAGCTTGTTTACTGCGAGCTTTATGCAGGCGGAAAATACGACAACAATGACTATGAATTTTCCCTTGGTCTGAACGGTCTGGGTGCCTGCGCTACGCAGTACGCTTCGGAATATATGGACGTTGAAGTTCTCCGTGACGGATATAAATATAACCTGCATTTTGAAGAAGGCAAAAATGTGGGCGGACTGAAGAAGGAGCCTTACAAAGGCAAAAAAACAGGCACACGCACACGCTGGAAGCCGGACACTCAGGTTTTCACTGATATTGACATTCCCCGTGATTATTTTGAATCGGTGCTGAAAAAACAGGCGGTGGTAAACCCTAAAGTAACGTTTGTTTTCAAATATGAGCTTGTTACGGGCGGCTTTGACGAGGTTTCATTCTTCTACGAAAACGGGATCACCGACTACCTTGAAGAAATACTCGGAAATGACGGCATTACAACACCACAATTCTGCTCCTGCGAGCGCAAGGGCAAGGACAGCGATGACCGTCCCGAATACAAAATGAAGCTGTCCTGCGCATTTGCATTCTCCAACAAGATAAGTTTTCAGGAATACTACCACAATTCCAGCTTTCTTGAATATGACGGTACGCCTCAAAAGGCTGTACGTCAGGCGTTCCGTTCCTCTATCGACAACTTTATAAAGACAAATAACAAATACCAGAAAAACGAAAAAGCTGTTAAGGACGACGACATCAGCGACAGCCTTGTGCTTATATCGTCTACGTTTTCGACTTACACATCATACGAAAATCAGACCAAAAAGGCTATCAACAACAAATCTATCTACGACAATATGGTGGATTTTCTTAAACACACTCTTGAAGTTTACTTCATAGAAAACCCCGAAGAAGCCAACAAGATAGCAGATCAGATCCTTATCAACAAAAGAAGCCGTGAATCGGCTGAACGCATACGTCAGAACACGAAAAACAACCTTACAAAGCAGATAGACCTTGCAAATATGGTTGAAAAGTTCGTAGACTGCCGCACAAAGGATCTGTCAAGGCGTGAAATTTACATCGTGGAGGGTGACTCGGCTCTCGGCTCCTGCAAAACTGCCCGTGACGCCGAATTTCAAGCCATTATCCCCGTAAGAGGCAAGATCCTCAACTGCCTTAAAGCGGATTACGAAAAAATATTCAAAAGCGAGATAATCACCGACCTTATAAAAGTCCTGGGCTGCGGAGTTGAAGTCAAGACAAAAGCCAACAAGGAGCTTTCCACCTTTAATCTTGCCAATCTGCGCTGGAACAAGATAATCATCTGTACCGATGCGGACGTTGATGGCTTCCAGATAAGAACGCTTATCCTTACAATGCTTTACCGCCTTACGCCTACCCTTATAGAAGAGGGCTACGTTTACATTGCGGAATCTCCCCTGTTTGAGATAACAACAAAGGACAAGACTTATTTTGCATACAACGAAAAGGAAAAAGCGGAAATACTGAAAATGATAGAGGGTCAGAAGTTCAAGCTTGACCGTTCAAAAGGTCTTGGCGAAAACGAGCCGGAAATGATGTCCCTTACCACTATGAATCCCGAAACACGCCGTCTTATCAAGGTAACTCCGGCAGATATGGAGGCGACTTCGGAAATGTTCGAGCTGCTTCTCGGAAACAACCTTGACGGACGTAAGGATTACATCGCCGAATACGGCTACAAATATCTTGAACTGGCAGATATTTCATAAGGTCGGAAAGGAGTTATTCAGAAAATGGCAAAAAGAAAAGACCGCAGCGGTGACAGCGCAAAGAAAATACGGGCTCTTCCCAATGCTTATATAGCAGGCAGCGGAATCGTTGCAGAGGAAGTTATTACAGACACACTTGAAAAAAACTATATGCCCTATGCGATGAGTGTTATCGTTTCCCGTGCGCTCCCCGAAATAGACGGCTTTAAGCCCTCCCACCGCAAGCTGCTTTATACTATGTACAAAATGGGACTGCTTACCGGTCCCAAAACAAAATCCGCCAACATTGTTGGTCAGACAATGAAGCTGAATCCTCACGGCGACGCTGCCATATACGAAACTATGGTACGTCTTTCAAGGGGAAACGAGGCTCTGCTTCACCCCTATGTTGACAGCAAGGGCAACTTCGGCAAGGCTTACTCCAAAAATATGGCTTACGCCGCTTCACGATACACCGAAGCAAAGCTGGATGTTATCTGTAACGAGCTTTTCCGTGATATTGACAAGGACACGGTAGATTTTGTTCCCAATTACGACAACGAGACCGTTGAGCCTACCCTGCTGCCTGCGACATTTCCAACTGTGCTGGTAAATGCCAACGTGGGTATCGCCGTTTCAATGGCAAGCGCCGTTTGCCCCTTCAATCTTGCAGAGGTATGCGAAACTACCATAGGACTTATAAAAAATCCCGAGCATGATATTATGTCTACACTTAAAGGTCCGGATTTCCCCGGCGGCGGATTTATTGTGTATGACGAGCATGAGCTTGCAAACGTATATAAATCGGGCAGAGGTTCCATAAAAATACGTTCAAGATACAATTATGACGCTTCTTCAAACTGTATCGAGATAACACAAATACCGCCCACCACCACCGTTGAAGCCATAATGGACAAGATAATCGAGCTTGTAAAGGGCGGCAAGATAAACGAAGTAAGCTACATCAGAGATGAAACGGACATAAACGGTCTGAAAATTGCTATCGATATCAAAAAAAGCGTTGACCCTGACAAGCTGATGAAAAAGCTGTTCAAAATGACGCCTCTTGAAGACGCTTATTCCTGCAACTTCAATATTCTTATCGGCGGCGTTCCAAAGGTAATGGGAGTAAGGGAAATTCTTGAAGAATGGGTGGCTTTCCGCCGTGAATGTGTAAAAAGGCGCACCTACTTTGAGCTTTCAAAGAAAAAGGACAAGCTGCATCTTCTCAAGGGTCTGCAAAAAATACTTCTTGACATTGACAAGGCTATCCACATCGTAAGGGAGACCGAGGAAGAATCGGAGGTCGTTCCCAACCTTATGATAGGCTTCGGAATTGACGAAACACAGGCTGAATACGTTGCCGAAATAAAGCTCCGTCATCTTAATAAGGAGTATATCCTCAACCGAATTGCGGATATTGAACAGCTTGAAAAGGATATAGCCGAAATGGAAGGTATCCTTAAAGATGATAAAAAGATAAAGCAGATAATCATTGACGAGCTGAATGATGTTATTAAAAAGTATCAGCAGCCGAGAAAAACGCTGTTTATCTACACAGCCGGTGAGGAGGACGAACCCGAAGAGGACGATACACCAGACTTCCCTGTTACGCTGTTCCTTTCCAAGAGCGGCTACTTCAAGAAGATAACGCCCCAGTCTTTGCGAATGTCGGGCGAACAGAAGCTGAAAGAGGGCGACGTTATTTCCGATATTGTGGAGACCACCAACCGCAGCGACCTGCTTTTCTTTACGGATAAGTGTCAAGTATACAAGGCAAAGACTTCACAGTTCAAAAACACCAAAGCCTCCGAAATGGGTCTGTTTATCCCTGTACAGCTTGGATTTGATGAGGGTGAAAATGTCAAATCAATGGTGGTCACCTCCGATTACAGCGGTTATCTTATTATGATATTTGCCAACGGAAAAGTTGCAAAGGTACCGCTTAACGCATATGAGACCAAGACCAACCGAAAGAAGCTTGCCAATGCTTACAGCGGCAAGTCCGAGCTTATAAAGATGTTCCTTGTTACCGACAACACCGATATTCTTATACGGACTACAAACGGTCGTGCTATCGTATTCAACACGGGCATGATACTGCCGAAAGCCACAAGAGATACTATCGGCGTTCAGGCAGTGACCCTTAAAGCAAAGGCTGAGGTGGACAACGCATTTATCGTTACCGAAGAAATGGCGGAAAGCGTGAAAAAATACACTGTAAAGTCCATTCCTGCCGCAGGTTCTCTTGCAAAAGACCTTGCAGACAGCGACCAGCTTACATTTGAATAAATAGCAGCGGCTTCTGCGTTTATATTGCAGAAGCCGTTTTTATTATTCTGAAAGCATTTTATTGAAATCTTCCTCGCTGATAACGGGAATACCAAGCTCCTGAGCCTTTGTCAGCTTGCTGCCTGCGTCCTCGCCTGCAAGAACATAGGTGGTTTTCTTTGAGACAGAACCCGAAGCCTTGCCGCCGTGACTCTCGATTATTGCCTTGGCTTCATCTCTTGTCATTGTGGGCAAAGTTCCCGTAAGAACAAAGGTCATTCCTGCAAAACGGTCATCGCCGGCTCTATCGGAAACATACTCCATTTTTACGCCCTTTTCACGAAGCGAAGTGATAAGCTCCGTAAAGTGAGGATCCTTGAACGCCTGTGCAACATTTTCAGACATAACCTCTCCAAAGCCGTCTATTTCGGCAATTTCTTCCGCAGAAGCCTTCATAATTGCGTCAATACTGCCGAATTTTTCACACAGCAGCTTTGCGGCAGCCTGACCGATATTTCTTATGCCTATTCCGAAAATAACACGGTCAAGAGAGTTGTTTTTGGAGTTCTCTATGGCTTTAACAAGATTTTCGGCGGATTTTTTACCGAAACGTTCAAGAGTTTCAAGCTGTAAAGCTGTTATACTGTACAGGTCAGATACATTTTTGATAAGGTGAGAATCAAGCAGAGCGTTTACAACTGCCTCGCCCATTCCGTCAATGTTCATTGCACCCTTGCTTGCATAATGGATAATATTTCGTTTAAGCTGCGCAGGGCAATCCACATTTGTGCATCTGAGTGCAGCTTCGTCCGCATATCTGACCGTTTCGGCACCGCAGACGGGGCATTTGTCGGGCAGCTTGTACGGAACGGAGTTTTCTTCGTGTGAAACGGAAGAAAGCACCTCGGGAATTATCTCTCCTGCCTTGCGGACGGTAATAATATCGCCTATGCGAACGTCTTTTTCGGAGATAAACTCCTGATTGTGCAAGGTCGCCCTGCTTACGCTTGTTCCTGCAAGAGTTACAGGCTCAAATATGGCAACGGGAGTAATAACGCCCGTTCTGCCCACGTTCACTTCAATATCAAGCAGCTTTGTCTGCTTTTCTTCGGGAGGGAATTTATAGGCAACCGCCCATTTCGGCACCTTTGCCGTTGCTCCAAGCTCTGTTCTCTGTGCAAAGTTATCCACCTTTACAACCACACCGTCAATATCAAAGGAGTATTTTTCCCTCATATTGCCTATATATTCGATTCTTTGCTCCACTTCTCCATAGGTGTCAACCAGCTTATAGTCCGCTATAACTTTGAAGCCAAGCTGTTTCAGATAATCAAGGGATTCCTTATGTGAATTAAGCGTTTTTCCCTCTATCTGCTGAACGTTGAAAACGAAAATATCCAGTTTTCTTGAAGCAGCGACCTTTGGGTCTTTTTGACGTAACGATCCTGCCGCAGCGTTACGGGGATTTTTAAAAGGCGTTTCGTCGTTGTCCTCCTGAATCTCTACCAGCTTTTCAAAGGTGCTTCTGGGCATATAAACCTCGCCTCTTACCTCAAGATAAGGCAGGGGTTCTTTGATTTTAAGGGGAATCGACCGTATGGTTTTAAGGTTTGCGGTAACGTCCTCACCTATAAAGCCGTCACCTCTGGTAGAACCTCTGACAAACTCACCGTTCACATATTCAAGGGAAACGGAAAGACCGTCTATTTTCGGCTCTACAACATACTGCGGCTTAACGGTCTCAGTCATACACCTGTCTGTAAAGGCTTTTACCTGTTCATAGGAAAATACATCCTGCAGGCTGCCCATCTGTACCTTATGCTCCACCTTTTCAAAGTCGTTAAGTGCTTCTCCCCCCACTCTCTGGGTGGGAGAATTTTTATCCGCAAGCTCGGGATAATCGCTTTCCAGCTTTTTAAGCTCCTGCATAAGCATATCGTAGGTGTAGTCGTCAACTGTGGGGTTGTCCATAACATAATAATTATAGTTGTGCTGTTCTATCTCCGCACGAAGCTTATTTACTTTATCAATAACAGACTGATCCATTTTTATTACTGTTCCTTTCACAAAACATAACAAAGGTGAGTGTTTTTATGGCCTATAGATAAATTGAAATTTATTTTATCCACCATTCCGGCGTTATTTCTCCAAGCCTTACGGTACGACCTGTTGCATAATCAAGCATTATTTCAATATCCTTGTATTTGCCCGGCATAAGCTGTACCATAAGTTCACGGCAGGCACCGCAGGGAGCTCCGTTAGAACCGTCCGGCAGAATACAAAGCACTTTATCTATTTCCTGCTCACCATTTGTGATCATATTGAAAATTGCATTTCTCTCAGCACAGATACCCAACGTCGAACAAGTATCAATACACACTCCCGTGTATAGCTTCCCTGACCGTGAAAGAATTGCAGCTGATACTTCTCCGCAAGTAACATACTCTGAGATCCTGCGTTCATTCAGAACTGCTTTAGCAGCTTCGTACATTTTATCCCAAATATCATCCATACTTTTTCAACTCCAAATTTCGTTTTTAAGCCTATACCCGACATATCTCATAGCACTTTACTTCGCATTGTTCGTCTGAACCAAATTTTTTCTGTGCCATACAGTTTCTTACATAGGTCATACCACTTTTTTCCATGACCTTACCCGATGCAGGATTATCAACACAATGACACGCACCTACCTTGTCAAAGCCGCATATGAACAGCTCGCCAAGCACCGCTTTTACCGCTTCGGTCATTATTCCGTTACCCCAATAGTCATATGAAAGCACATATCCTATTTCCGGCACGCCAAAGCTGTTTATGCCCACCAAATCAATGCAGCCTATGGGTTCATCATTATCTTTTAATGTGATCGCCCAACAATAATCTGCGCCAAGGCGCATTTTCATACTAATAACCATTTGTTCTATGGATAAAGACGGTGGATAGAATACGACCAATCAAGGAAAACGACCGCAGGCAGGCTGCCGCCTGTCAAGGGAGTTTGACACAGAGTGGGCGTATTATAGCCGCCGTATTTTATCCATAGGTTAAATGGTTATTAGTATCAGATACTCTTCCGTTACTTCAATGCTTGTATGCGGATACCAGCGGCAGTATCTTGCAACACGTTCATCATAGGTCCAGTTTTTGTACATAGCTTCTGCATCGTTATCTTTAAACGGACGGAGCACAAGCCTGTCGGTATATAGTGTGTTCATATTAAAACTCCCGATACAATTTGTCACATTAATAAAATTATACCATTTAAGCCTTTAAAAGTCAAATAAAAAACAAAGCCGCTTATAAAAAGCAGCTTTGTAATGTTTTGTGTTATTGTATGCTTGATTACTTCTTCAATGTAACCGCATATTCAGCCTTTTCAACGATATTATCGGCAGAAAGACCGAATTCCTTGAGCAGGTCAACGGCAGGACCGGAGTGTCCGAATACATCGTTTACGCCAACCTTTATTACAGGAACGGGGCAGCACTCGGTAACTACCTCTGCAACTGCGGAGCCGAGACCGCCTATAACGCTGTGTTCCTCGGCAGTTACGATAACGCCTGTTTCCTTTGCAGCCTTGCAGATAATATCTTTGTCAATAGGCTTGATTGTGTGCATATTGATAACTCTTGCGGATATGCCTTTTTCTGCAAGCTTGTCAGCGGCAATACGTGCTTCGTTTACCATAAGACCGGTTGCAATGATAGTAACGTCCTTGCCGTCACGAAGTTCAATTCCCTTGCCAACTTCAAACTTATAGGTAGCCTTGTCGTTGAAAACAGGAACAGCAAGACGTCCAAAACGCATATAAACAGGACCGTTGATGTTAAGTGCAGCTTCAACAGCAGCCTTTGCTTCAACATCGTCGGCAGGATTGATAATAGTCATTCCGGGGATAGTTCTCATAAGGGCAATATCCTCGTTGCACTGGTGGGTCGCGCCGTCTTCACCAACGGAAATTCCTGCGTGGGTTGCGCCTATCTTAACGTTAAGGTGAGGATAGCCGATAGAGTTACGCACGATCTCAAATGCTCTGCCAGCTGCGAACATTGCGAAAGAGCTTGCGAAAACCTTTTTGCCTGTTGTGGAAAGACCTGCTGCAATGCCCATCATATTAGCTTCGGCAATTCCGCAGTCGATAAAACGCTCGGGGTGAGCCTTCTTGAAAATACCCGTCTTTGTAGCTGCAGCAAGGTCAGCGTCAAGCACGATCAGATCTTCATATTTATCGGCAAGCTCGGCAAGCGCTTCGCCGTAGCTTTCTCTTGTAGCCTTTTTGATTACATCTGCCATATTCTTAGTCCTCCAAGCTTTCTAAAGTTTTCTTGAGTTCGTCCATAGCCTGAGCATACTGTTCCGCATTGGGAGCGGTACCGTGCCAGCCTACCTGATTTTCCATAAAGGAAACGCCCTTGCCCTTTGTGCTTGTCATTACGATAGCAACAGGCATACCGTTTATCTTCTCTGCTTCGTCAAATGCACGTTCAATATCGTCAAAATCGTGAGCTTTCATTGTTATAACGTGCCAGCCGAATGCAGCAAACTTGTCCGTAATAGGCATAGGAGAACATACATCGGTGATCTTACCGTCGATCTGAAGTCCGTTGTTGTCAACTATTGCAACAAGATTGTCAAGCTTATTGTGAGCGGCAAACATTGCAGCCTCCCAGACCTGACCCTCTTCGATCTCGCCGTCGCCGAGGATAGCGTAAACCTTATAATTTGCGCAGGACAGCTTTCCGCCGAGAGCCATACCGCAGGCAGCGGAGATTCCCTGTCCGAGAGAGCCTGTGCTCATATCAACGCCGGGTGTGCCCTTCATATCGGGGTGACCCTGGAGCATTGCACCTATATGGCGGAGAGATTTAAGCTCGGAAGCGTCAAAATAGCCTTTTTCCGCAAGTACGGAATAAAGTGCAGGTGCGCAGTGACCCTTTGAAAGTACAAGTCTGTCTCTTTCGGGCATTTTAGGATTCTTGGGATCAACATTCAGCTTTGCAAAATAAAGATAGGTCAGCAGGTCGCAGATAGAAAGCGAACCGCCCGGATGACCGGATTTTGCGTTATAAACCCCCTCGATAACTCCCATTCTGACCTTGCAGGCAGTTTTTTCAAGTTGTTTTCTTATTGTTGCATCCATTATAATACCTCCGTATTTTTATATAACACTTTGATTTACAAAGCATTCATTACATAATATAAAGCCTCGGCAACAGCACCGTTGTCGCAGTCCGCCTTTGTAATGAAGGAAGCCGCTTTTTTAACGCATTCCTGAGCGTTTGACGGTGCAATGCCTATATCCGCATACTCTATCATTTCAAGGTCGTTGTCGAAATCTCCGCAGGCAGCCACTATCCAGCCGTTACGCCTGTATATTTCCATAATTTTCTTCAGAGCAGCACCCTTGGAGCAGCCCCGAGGCAGTATTTCGTAAAAAAACTTGCTTGAACGCACAAAAGTGACCTTATCGTTATTGTGTTCCCTTACATACTCCATCAGTTCGTTTATTTTCTCAAACGATGAAGCAAAGAGCATCTTGCACCAGCCATCCGGAGAGATATTACAAAGCTCCTCAAGGCGGTAGCCGTCTTTTGCATAGGAAATATCAAGGTGATATTCCTCTTGTATGCTCATCTGCGGAACAAGTATCTCATTGCTGAGGTCTATTTCTCCGCCTACTTCGGGAAATTTCTTAAAAATATCCTTTACTGTTTCATAGGCGGAGGGGTCAACAAATTCCTGCCACGCAAAACGGTCTTCGGCACAATCGTAAATGCCTCCCCCGTTGCAGACGATAGCAGGCTCGTCCAGATCAAGAGGTTCAAAATACCGCATTGCGGACTGAACAGAACGCCCCGTAGCAACGGAAAAATGTCCCCCGAAACGCCTGAACACATCAATAGCGTCAAGATCCTTTGGGTTGAGCCTTTTATTTGCAGGAAGCAAAGTACCGTCCATATCCGTTATAAACATAACGTTTGATAAATTCTTCATAACAATGATCCTATATATTACAGCTTTCTCATTTTATTAAGCACCGTCTGAAAATAATCGGGCAGTTCGCTGTCAAATTCATAATATTTCCCGTCAACAGGGTGAACAAAGCCTATTTTCTTGGCGTGAAGGCATTGACCTTCACACAGCTTAGAAGGCTTGCCGTATACATCATCGGCAAACACAGGATGCCCTATATACGACATATGAACTCGTATCTGATGGGTTCTGCCTGTAAAGAGTTTTAACTTTACAAGTGTATATCCGTTAAATTCTTCAAGAACGGTGTATTCGGTTTTCGCAGGCTTGGAATTTTTATCGGTAACGCACATTTTCTTTCTGTCAACAGGGTGCCGCCCAATGGGAGCTTCAACAACTCCGCTTGGTTCCTTAAAACGTCCGCATACCACTGCCTGATATTCCCGTGTAAAGCTGTGCGCCTTTATCTGTTCGGCAAGTCCAAGATGTGCTTTATCTGTCTTGGCAACGATAAGCAGACCGCTTGTGTTCTTATCTATACGGTGAACAATGCCGGGACGTATCACTCCGTTAATGGAAGAAAGCCTGTCCTTGCAATGGTACAAAAGTGCATTGACAAGAGTACCGCTGTAATTTCCTGCCGCAGGGTGAACAACCATACCCTTGGGCTTATTGACCACAAGCAGTTCGTTATCCTCGTAAACTATGTCAATTGGGATATTCTCAGGCTTTACGTCAAGCTCCACAGGCTCGGGAACAATGACCGTTACGTTATCAGCGTTTTTTACCGAGCAGCTTTTGGAAACAGCTTTGCCGTTTACGGTCACACCGCCCTCAGTGATCAATTTCTGTATCATTGAACGTGTCAGATCGCTCTGATTGTCGCTTATCCACTTGTCAACTCTCACCTGTTCGCCATCAGAAAGGTTATCAACGGTAAAAATCAGCTCATCCATTGCTTTCTTTCACCTTTGAATCGAAAAATATGACGTATATCACAAGGCATATTGCCCCGAGGACAACACAAATATCCGCAAAATTAAATATAGCAAAGTTAAACAACCTTACTTCAAGATAATCGACTACATATCCCAGCCGTATCCTGTCTATAAGATTTGCAATGCCGCCTGCAATGACTGCAGAAACGCTTATCATCATAAACGGGTGCTTTTTTTTATCCCTTACAGCCCATACAGAAAGCGCAATTATCAGCGCCGAGGTAAGGACTATCAAAAATATTCTTGCTCCGCTGAAGCTGCTGAATGCGGCTCCGAAATTCTGAACATAACGAAAACCGAGAATATCGGTATCTCCGATTTTGATAAAATCCATCGTTCCTGCGGGCATCAATTCCGTTACCGCCCAGTATTTTATCACCTGGTCGGCAGCAATAAGAATAACTGAAATAATAATTGAAATAATCAGCATATTTACACAAATCAATGTAAGCCGCCGTTATTCACGGCAGCCTACACCGCCTTATTTTATTTTGAAACTTCTTCGGCACATCTGCTGCAAAGTGTGGGGTGAAGAACGCTCTTGCCTACAGTTTCGGAATACATCCAGCAGCGCTCACACTTCTGACCGGAAGCCTTTTCAACGCTGTAGGTAAGTGTATCAGCAAAATACTCGCTCTTGAAGTCCCCTGCTGCGTCGCTTACAACAGCAACATCGGACACGATAAATACCTTTTTGAGCAGATCTGCATACTCGTTCAGCTTCGCTTCCATAGCAGCATCGCCGTTAACGTGGATAACAACCTTTGCTTCAAGAGAAGCGCCGATGAACTTTTCGGTTCTCTTAACTTCCAGTGCCTTTGTTACGTCTGCACGGAGCTGATAGATCATATTCCACTTTTCGGTAAACGCTTCATCAACCTTTACTTCAACAGCGGAGGGCATCTCGTTCATCATAATGCTTCTTGTATCATCGGAAGCAGAATGAGGCATATACTTCCATATTTCCTCGGCAGTAAATGACAGAACAGGAGCAATAAGTCTTGAAACTGCATTTATAATATAGTACATAGCCGTCTGCGCAGCTCGTCTGTCAAGGGATTTTTCTCCTGTGCAGTAAAGTCTGTCCTTAACAATGTCAAGGTAGAAGTTGGACATATCGGTTACGCAGAAATTGTGGATGCTGTGAACAACAATGTGGAAATCAAATGCATCATAAGCAGCCTTGCACTTTTCAATCAGAGTGTTAAGCTTAACAAGTGCCCATTTGTCTATTTCGTGAAGCTCATCTACGGGAACAATATCCTTTTCAACGTCAAAGCCCTGATTGTCGCCTAAGTTACCGAGAATAAATCTTGCGGTATTTCTTATCTTCTTATAGGTATCGGTAAGCTGCTTCAGTATTTCTTTGGAAATTCTTATATCAGCGTGATAATCGGAGGAAGCTACCCACAATCTGAGAATATCTGCGCCGTACTGCTCGGTAACTTCGCTTGGGTCAACGCCGTTTCCGAGAGACTTGTGCATAGTTTTTCCCTCGCCGTCAACTACCCAGCCGTGGGTGCAGACAGCCTTGTAAGGAGCACGTCCGTAAATTGCGGAGGAAGTGAGCAGTGATGACTGGAACCAGCCTCTGTACTGGTCTGCGCCTTCAAGGTAAAGGTCAACGGGAGTATCGAAGCCTCTTTCTTCCATAACAGCCTTGTGAGTTACGCCGCTGTCAAACCATACGTCGAAAATATCCTTTTCCTTCACAAATTCGGTGCAGCCGCACTCGCACTTTGTTCCTTCGGGAATAAAGTCCTTAGGGTCATGGATATACCATGAATCGGAGCCTTCCTTTCTGAACATTTCGGAAATTGCAGCAATGGTTTCATCGGTAACTATGGGCTTTCCGCAGTCCTTGCAGTATACTACAGGGATAGGAACACCCCATGTTCTCTGTCTTGAGATACACCAGTCGCTTCTGTCGCTTACCATTCCCTTAATGCGGTCTTCGCCCCATTCGGGTATCCACTGAACATCCTCAATAGCCTTGATTGCTTCGTCCTTGAAGCCCTTTACGGAGCAGAACCACTGCTCTGTTGCTCTGAAAAGTACCGGATTCTTACATCTCCAGCAATGAGGATACTGGTGGACGATCTTTTCAAGTGCGAAAAGTGCGCCGCTTGCTTCAAGATCCTGTGCGATTACCTTGTTGGAATCGGTGGTGGAAAGTCCTGCATACTTGCCTGCTTCGGCGGTCTGGATTCCCTTTGAATCAACGGGAACAACTATGCCGATCTCAGGGTACTTCTTACAAACCTCAAAGTCATCAACACCGAAGCCGGGAGCTGTGTGTACGCAGCCTGTACCGCTTTCAAGAGTTACATGGTCGCCTACTATAACAAGAGAATCCCTGTTCATAAACGGGTGCGCCGTCTTGATATATTCAAGCTCCTTGCCGGTAAATGAACCTACAGTGGTGTAATCTTCGATTTTTGCGGCAGC
>JALEJQ010000023.1 GCA_022769565.1 Oscillospiraceae bacterium | reverse complement strand
GATAAAGTTGGTAGATAGAATTGCTCCAATCAAGGAAAGCGACCACAGGCGTGCTGTCGCACGGCAAGGGAGCTTGACGACGAGTGGTGCAATTATAGCTGCCAAATTTATCTACAGGTTAAATGAGGATTAGTATTAGTTAACAGATTTGCGTCAGCTCATCTTCACTTTTTCATCTCTCCGTGACAAGCGCAGCCGTTGGGACAGCAGGAGCATTTCCTTCCGCAGAGCGACTTGCCCTTTTTCTTATCCTTATACAATTGCCTTGCCGCAAGAAAGAGAACCAAAACAACTGTCAGACCAATAATTACCGTAGCCATATCGTCACGACCTTTCCGAAAATTTACGTTTTCACCTTAACATTCGCTGTAAGTCTGCTGCTTTCCTTGTAGGGACGTACAAGCATATATACCATAAATGCAAGCACAACCGCCGCAAATATAAGTCCGATAACATTTACCGAGCCTGTGAAAAGGAGTCCGAACTGGTAGATTATAAGGGATACCGCATAAGCGAACAGACATTGATAAGTAATTGCAAAAGCTGTCCATTTGGAGTTGTTCATCTCACGCTTGATTGCGCCCATAGCCGCAAAGCAGGGTGCGCAGAGAAGGTTGAATACAAGGAAGGAATATCCTGCAAGAGGAGTCATCCCCATAAAGTCCAGAACGCCGAACACGCCTACGACCTCTTCCTTTGCAACAAGTCCCATTATGGTTGCGATAGCCGCTGTTGCTTCGCCGAAGCCCAAAGGTGCAAATATGGGACAGATAGCATTGCCGATAATGCCCAAAACGCTGTCGCTCAGTTCAAGGTCTGCGCTGAATCCGAAGCTGCCGTCGGGAAGTGTTCCGAATACCGAGCCTGCCCAGATGATAACGGAAGAAAGAAGGATAATTGTTCCTGCCTTTTTGATAAACGACCAGCCACGCTCCCACATTGAACGAAGAATGTTGCTGACGGTTGGCATATGATATGCAGGCAATTCCATTACGAAAGGAGCAGGGTCACCTGCAAACATTTTTGTCTTTTTAAGCATGATCCCCGAAATGATTATAGCCGCAACGCCGATAAAGTATGCGCTTGGAGCCACCCACCATGCGTTGCCGAAAAGCGCGCCTGCGATAAGTGCAATGATAGGCATTTTTGCGCCGCAGGGTATGAATGTTGTTGTCATTATTGTCATTCTGCGGTCACGTTCGTTCTCGATTGTACGGCTTGCCATAATGCCCGGAACGCCGCAGCCTGTGCCGATAAGCATTGGGATAAAGGATTTGCCCGAAAGACCGAACTTCCTGAAAATTCTGTCCATAATGAATGCGATACGAGCCATATATCCGCAGGCTTCAAGGAACGCAAGGAAGATGAACAGCACAAGCATCTGAGGAACAAAGCCCAGAACTGCGCCGACACCGCCGACAATACCGTCAAGGATAAGGCTCTTTAACCATTCAGCACAGCCAACAGCGTCAAGTCCACTTTCAACGACAACGGGAACACCGGGAACCCATACGCCATAATCTTCGGTTGCCGGAAGTCCTTCCATAGGCTCCTCAACAAGCGCATTTATGTCATATCCGGCTTCCGCAAGGCTGTCGCCGTAGGAACCCAGAGCTTCGTCAAATCCGCCGAGGTCAGCTTCTTCTACTGCGCCGAGGATATCCTCAGCACCGACTACTCCTGCATCTGCGGCAGACTGTACCATTGCAAGCAGTTCTTCTGTAAAGATGTTTTCCTCTGCATAAGCGGAAGCAGCTTCTTCATACTCCGAAGATCCTATGCCAAAGAGATGGAAACCGTCGCCGAACAGTCCGTCGTTTGTCCAGTCGGTGACCAAAGTTCCCACGGTAGTCACAGAAACAAAATATACTACAAACATTACAACCGCAAATATGGGTAATGCAAGGAAACGGTTAGTAACTATTTTGTCGATTTTATCCGAAACTGTCATGCCGCCCTTGTTTTTCTTTTTAAGGCAATCCTTGATGATCGTGCCTATGTAAATGTAACGCTCGTTGGTGATAATGCTTTCGCTGTCGTCGTCCATTTCCTTTTCCGCAGCGGCAATATCGCCTTCAATATGGGATTTTTTGCTGTCGGAAATGTTCAGCGTTTCATAGACCTTTGCATCACGCTCGAACAGCTTTATGGCATACCACCTCTGCTGTTCCTCGGGAATGTCATGGAGAACACATTCCTCGATATGTGCAATTGCGTGTTCAACACAACCGCAGAATTTATGCTGAGGTATGGTTTTTACTCCCGATTTCGCCGCATCTACCGCCGTATTTGCAGCTTCGTATACGCCCGTGCCCTTTAATGCTGATATTTCAACTACTTTACAGCCAAGCTCTTTGGAAAGCTGTAGGGTGTTTATCTTGTCGCCGTTCTTGCGCACAACGTCCATCATATTTATTGCGCAGACAACGGGTATTCCAAGTTCAACAAGCTGTGTGGTCAGGTAAAGATTTCGTTCAAGGTTGGTTCCGTCAATAATGTTAAGGATAGCGTCGGGACGTTCACCGATAAGATAATTTCTCGCAACGACTTCTTCAAGCGTGTAAGGTGAAAGAGAGTAAATCCCCGGCAGGTCGGTGACAATAACATCCTTGTGACCTTTGAGCTTTCCCTCTTTTTTCTCGACAGTAACGCCCGGCCAGTTTCCCACAAACTGATTTGAACCCGTGAGGGCGTTAAAAAGCGTGGTTTTGCCTGCGTTGGGATTTCCCGCAAGGGCTATTTTTATTTCCATAGCAATCATCCTTCCGATAGTTAGTTGTAGCTAACTTACATGCAAAAAATCAAACCGTTTCTATCATTTCAGCGTCAGCTTTCCTAAGAGAAAGCTCATAACCTCTTACGGTAACTTCAATAGGATCTCCAAGCGGTGCGACCTTGCGGACGTAAATTTCCGTGCCTTTGGTTATTCCCATATCCATGATCCTGCGCTTGACTGCGCCCTCGCCGTTCAGCTTTTTCACCGTAACAGTAGCGCCTATCTTTGCTTCTTTAAGTGTTGACATTGCAATACCCCCCTTTAAACCATAATTTTGCAAGCCATTTCCTTTGAAACGGCAACTCTTGAATCCTTAACGTTCACGATAACATTTCCGCCAATTTCGCTGACCACCGTTACCGAAGAACCTGCCACAAAGCCTAAATTTTCGAGAAATTTCCTTGTGTCGGGATTTCCTCCCACTTTTTTGATGATGTTTTCCTCGCCTGTATTTGCAAGTGTAAGCGGCATCATTGATACACTCCTTTATAATTGTTAGGCACAGCTAACTCAGCTGTATTAATTAAGATTAGCTATCGCTAACCCTAATTATAATACTTCATATTTCACCTCTTGTCAAGGGATTTTGCGGCGGTTTTATGCGATTTGTATAACTGCACAGATTTTACAGTTAGCTTTAGGTAACTGTATATTAAAAATTCACCATTATTCCGCAAGAATTCTGCCAAGCTCTCTGCATTTTTCCAAGTCTTCGCCCGTGGGAGTGTCGTTTGCAATAACGCCCTCGCCGCCGGCAAGAACTGCGCCGTCCGATCTCACTCTGTCCTCCCAGTTTCTCATCCACTCCCCGTCACCCCAGCCGTAAGAGCCGAAAAGTGCGACCTTTTTTCCGCTTAACTTGCTTTCAATACCGGAAAAAAACGGCTCAAATTCACCTTCCTCCAGTTCCTCCGCACCCATTGCATGGCAGCCGAAGGCTATTGCTTCATAGTCGTCAATGCTTCCGGAAAATTCGGACAGGTCAAAAAGCTCCGCACCTGCTCCCTCTGCGACCGCCTTTGCCATAGCCTCGGTATTGCCCGTGCCGCTCCAATAAAAAACTGCTGTTTTCATAAAAAATTTCTCCTATGAGATTTTCAGGGCTTGATAAATATTCTCGCCCTCGTTTAATTTATTACACAGAAAAATTCTGCATTTATCGTAATTTGAGAATGTGCGCTTGGCATTTTCCACGCTGTCGTAAACCTTCCATGCGCCGCACAGCTTGAAATTTTCGCCCTTGTTTTCGATAAAGCCCACAATGCCGTTGCTGATGGTGTTTTTGAAATCTTAAAGGTTGTTAAATCGGATATTGGCAGATTTTTTTTGCCTAAAAATGATGGGCAGTTGTCTTTCTTTTCTATTTTTGAGGCCTCAAGATTGAATTTTCGAGAAACTAAAAATTATAAAATTTTCAACTATCAAAATTCGCTGAAATAATTTGTGACTTATAACAAAAAAAGCCAAAAATCCATTGACTTTTATTGAATATAGTGATACAATAATTTCAGTCGGTATTATTCTGCTGATAATAAAATTTATTCTTACATAATATAAAGGAGATTTTTAAGTTATGGAAAATAAAGTTATATGCCATTGCAAGAATGTTTCTTATGCAGATGTTGAAAAAGTACTCCATGAAAGCAAAACATTTTCAGACGTTGAAAAAGAATTTGAAGAAATACAGAAAGTCACTCAGTGTTCAACAGGCTGCGGCGGCTGTCACGACGAAATTATGAACGCTATATCTGAAATAATGAGTAAGTAATATAAAAACGGGAGGTTCAAATCTGAACCTCCTTTATTTTTTTATCATTCCGTAATCCGTAACAAGCTCCACTAAAACGGAGTTTGGGTGGAAAGGGGCGACCCCTTTGTCAATTCGTTTCAAAAACAGCGAAATGAACAAAGTTTGTAGCTCGGTAACAAAAAAAATCCAAATTCGCACAAATGAAAGGAGAAATGCAAATGGCTCACTTAGAAAAATATACATCAGCCGCAGCAGGGCATATGTTTTGAGCAGATGAAAAATCAGCTTGAAAACTCACAGGCAGCAATACAGTATTTTCCGCCTAAGGCAACTTCTGCAGGCGAAATTGCAAACCTTGTCAAGAACGTACGAATCACAATGGAGCGTCAGAACAGCCCTGCAGTCAAGGTTGCAAAAAAAGACGGAATTGCTTTTAAAGCATTTTGGAATACCCGTAATAGACAACTTTGTGGAAATATCAATGTATGAACAGATGTCTTTAGAATCCGTATAAATACAAAAATACGCTTAATCTGACAATATCCAAGCGCATCGCAAGAATCGAACTCACGACCGTTGGGTTCTGTTAGAGAAGTCACTCAGCATTCCCTATATAGGTTACAATTTTGACATTATATCAAAAGCACCGACCTTGATAACAGTTTTTCTGAAATCAAGGTCGGTGATCATTGTTTTATCAACCGCTTTGCTGCGACTTCTGTCGAGAAGAGCTTTTCTACTTCAAAAGCAGTTTTGCTCTGTGCTGTATCTGTTTTTCTATAAGTTTCAGCCGCTTTGACGGTAGATTGTATCTGGAATGTTTCTCGAATTTAAAGTCAACAAGCTTTCTTAATCCATCGTGGTGCCTCTGCGTAAGTACTGCCTTTGCGCTGCCCATAAAATCATCATATAAGCAAGGCTG
>JALEJQ010000022.1 GCA_022769565.1 Oscillospiraceae bacterium | reverse complement strand
GATAAAGTTGGTAGATAGAATTGCTCCAATCAAGGAAAGCGACCACAGGCGTGCTGTCGCACGGCAAGGGAGCTTGACGACGAGTGGTGCAATTATAGCTGCCAAATTTATCTACAGGTTAAATGAGGATTAGTATTAGTTGTTAAAAAGGGGAGAAACAGGCTTGTCGTCATAAATTCTCTGGATAGCCTGTGCAAATACGGGAGCAACGGGGAGAACGGTTATCTTATCCAGCTTCTTCTCCTCGGGCAGAGCAATGGTGTCAAGCAGAACAAGCTCCTTGATAGGGCTGTTCTGAATACGCTCGATAGCGGGACCGGAAAGAACGCCGTGTGTAGCGCAGGCGTAAACTTCCTTTGCACCGCCTATTTCAATAATAGCCTTTGCAGCGTTGCAGAGAGTACCTGCGGTGTCTATCATATCGTCAACGAGAACGACCTTCTTATCCTTAACATCACCGATGATGTTCATTACCTCGCAGACGTTGGCTCTCTGTCTTCTCTTGTCAACGATAGCAAAGGGAACTCCAAGTCTGTTTGCGAAGTTTCTCGCTCTTGTAACGGAGCCCAGGTCGGGGGAAACTACCATGCAGTCTTCAAGGTTATCCTTGAACTTCTCAACAAAGTAGGGCGCAAGGATAGGCACACCAAGAAGGTGGTCAACAGGGATATTGAAGAAGCCCTGTATCTGAGGACAGTGGAGATCCATTGAAAGAACTCTGTCTGCGCCTGCAACGGTAATAAGGTCTGCAACAAGCTTTGCAGAGATCGGATCTCTTGCCTTAGCCTTTCTGTCCTGTCTTGCATAGCCCATATAAGGGATAACTGCCGTAATGCGTCCTGCGGAGGCTCTCTTGAATGCGTCGATCATGATGAGCAGCTCCATAAGGTTGTCGTTTACGGGAGAGCTGAGAGACTGAACAACGAAAACGTCGGAGCCTCTGATACTTTCCTTGATGGAAACGCTTATCTCGCCGTCGGAGAAGGTAACGACCTCCGATTCGCCCATAGGCAGACCAAGCTGCTGTGCGATCTCGGCAGCTACCTTGGGATTTGAGTTTGCTGTAAAGATTTTAATATCCTTGCCGTGAAGATTCATATTTGGTATTCCCCTTTTTAATATATGATTCCTTATCCGATACAAAACGCATCGGTTTGTTCCTTGGTTTTCAGCTTCTGTGGTTCTTTTCCGTCCTGTCCTTCAGCTTTCTTGCGCCGTAGCCTTCGATTATCTCGGTCTTGCCTCGTTCTATTGCAAGAGCGCCGTCGGGAACGTCCTTGGTGATAGTTGAGCCTGCGCCTGTGTAAGCACAGCTGCCCACCTTAACGGGAGCAACAAGGTTTGTGTTGCAGCCGATAAAAGCGTCATCTCCCACCACGGTACGGAACTTGTTTTCGCCGTCATAATTAGCCGTTGCAACGCCGCAGCCAAAGTTTACGCCGCTTCCAACGTCCGAATCGCCGATATAAGTAAGATGTGAAACAGAAGTATTTTCTCCGATCTCGGAGTTCTTTATTTCAACAAAATCGCCTATCTTAACGCCCGATCTTATGTGACAGCCGGGTCTTATCTGAACGAAAGGTCCTATTTTAACGCTGCTGTCGATAACGGAATCGTAAGCCTGAACGTAATTGAGCTTTGTTCCGCTGCCGACGGTGCAGTTTTCGATAAGGCAGTTAGGACCTATAACGCAGTTTTCGCCTATTTCGGTGTTTCCCTTGATAATAGTACCCTGAAGTATCTTTGTTCCGACGCCTATTTTAACGTTTCTGCCTATGGAAACGCCATCTGTGCAGAGGAACTCAACTCCGTTATCAAGCTGTTTTTCGATTATTGCCTTTCTTGCAGCGTCATTTAGCCTTAAAAGACCCTTTCTGTCGTTTGCACCCAGAACAACGTCGGGATTGGGGGAAATATAAGCGTCCGCATGGAATCCTGCATCAAGCAGAATGAAAACGGAATCCGTAAGGTAATATTCCCCTTGGGAGTTGTTGGGTTTTATATGTTCAAGAGCATAAAGGAGCTGCTCCGTTCTGAACCAGTAGGCGCCGGAGTTTATCTCCCTTATTTTCTTCTGTTCATCGGTTGCGTCATTTTCTTCAACGATGCCTGAAATGCCCTTTCCGTCAGCGGAGCGGAGGATCCTGCCGTAGCCCTTGGGATCGTTCACTTCCGAGGTTATGACGGTAACGGCGCTTTCGTTTCTGATATGCAGTTCAAGGGACTGCTTTATAGTATCGGCGTCAACAAAGGGAGCGTCGCCGCAGAGGATAAGCACATTGCCGTCCCTGCGTTCGCCCAGCCATTCCGCAGCAGTCATAACAGCGTGACCCGTGCCTTTGCGTTCCTCCTGCATAACGGTGTGGTACCTTCCGCCGATGTAATTCTCTATCACCTCGGCGTTGTAGCCCTTAACGATGCAAAGGTCGGTAATTTCCGCCTCCTCGCAGGATTTTATCACCCATTCAAGCATAGGCTCGCCCAGGACCTCGAACATAGGCTTCGGAAGCTCGGACTTCATTCGTTTGCCCTGACCGCCCGCAAGTATCACAGCGCAGTTGTTACTCATAGCGCAAAACTCCATTCAAATAAGTTTGGAATGTGAAGAGTTAAGAGTGAAGTAAAAGTTTTCCCGTTCCAAATACGCCGTTCAACTCCACTCTTCACTCTTCACACTCCACTCTCAATCAAATTCCACTTTATAACTAAAAATACATAATATAAGTATTGCACATTTTCCCCAAAATTTCAATAGTATTTTGTGACTTTGTTAATCTTGCGGTTTCTTTATGCAAAATCAACAAAAATTTTGTCTATAATTTTCTAAGCCAACAGTATGGAAAACAGTATAGAAATCTGTTATAATATATTTATGACCGTGTGCCCTGAAAAAATAACCGGAGAAAGGCTTGCTTTTCTTCGTGAAGGGCGGCGGAAAAGATTATTTTTTAACTTGGAGGTAATACCAATGGCAAAAAAATGGGTCTATACTTTTAAAGAAGGTAATATGACTATGCGCAACCTTCTCGGCGGCAAGGGTGCTAACCTGGCTGAAATGACCGAGATAGGTCTTCCTGTTCCTCAGGGTTTTACAATCACAACAGAAGCTTGTACTCAGTATTATGAGGACGGCAGAAAGATCAACGACGAGATCATGGCTCAGGCTATGGAAGGCGTTGCCTGGATGGAAAAGGAAAACGGCAAGAAGTTCGGCGATCTTAAGAATCCACTTCTCGTTTCCGTTCGTTCCGGCGCAAGAGCTTCCATGCCCGGTATGATGGACACTATCCTTAACCTCGGCCTTAACGATGATGTTGTTGCCGCTATGATCGCAGGCAACCCCGATCCCGCTTTTGAAAGATTCGTTTACGATTCATACAGAAGATTTATCCAGATGTTCTCCGACGTTGTTATGGAAGTCGGCAAGAAGTATTTTGAGCAGCTCATCGACAAGATGAAGGAAGAAAAGGGCGTTAAGTTCGACGTTGAGCTTACTGCTGCTGACCTCAAGACACTTGCTGAACAGTTCAAGGCTGAATACAAGAATCAGCTCGGCACAGACTTCCCCTCCGACCCTGTTGAACAGCTCAAGCTGGCTATCGAAGCAGTATTCCGTTCATGGGACAACCCCCGTGCCAACGTTTACCGCCGTGACAACGATATTCCTTACTCCTGGGGTACCGCAGTTAACGTAATGCCTATGGTATTCGGTAACCTGAACGACAACTCCGGCACAGGCGTTGCATTCACAAGAGATCCCGCAACAGGCGAAAAGCAGCTCATGGGTGAATTCCTTACAAACGCACAGGGCGAAGACGTTGTTGCAGGTGTTCGTACTCCTATGCCTATCGCTCAGATGGCAGAGAAGTTCCCCGAGGCTTATAACCAGTTCATCAAGGTTTGCGATATCCTCGAAAACCACTATCACGATATGCAGGATATGGAATTTACCGTTGAAAACGGCAAGCTCTATATGCTCCAGTGCCGTAACGGCAAGAGAACCGCTCAGGCTGCTCTCAAGATCGCTTGCGACCTCGTTGACGAAGGTCACAAGACAGAGCAGGAAGCTGTCCTCATGATCGACCCCAGAAATCTGGATACACTTCTCCACCCCCAGTTCGACGCTAAGGCACTTAAGGCTGCAACACCTCTCGGAAAGGGCCTCGGCGCTTCTCCCGGAGCTGCTTGCGGTAAGGTAGTATTCACAGCTGATGACGCTGAGGCTTGGGACGCTAAGGGTGAAAAGGTAGTTCTCGTTCGTCTTGAAACATCTCCCGAAGACATCACAGGTATGAAGGTCGCTCAGGGTATCCTTACAGTAAGAGGCGGTATGACCTCTCACGCTGCCGTTGTTGCTCGTGGTATGGGTACTTGCTGCGTATCCGGATGCGGCGACATCAAGATGGATGAAGAAAACAAGAAGTTCGAACTCGGCGGAAAGGTATTCAACGAGGGCGACTACATCTCCATTGACGGTACAACCGGTAACATCTACGGTGAGATCATTCCTACAGTTGACGCTCAGATCGCAGGCGAATTCGGCAGAGTTATGGCTTGGGCTGACAAGTACAGAAAGCTCAAGGTAAGAACAAACGCCGATACACCCACTGACGCTAAGAAGGCAAGAGAGCTTGGCGCAGAAGGCATTGGTCTTTGCCGTACAGAGCATATGTTCTTTGAAGCTGACAGAATCGCAGCATTCCGTGAAATGATCTGCTCCGATACTGTTGAAGAAAGAGAAGCAGCTCTTGCTAAGATCGAACCTATGCAGCAGGGCGACTTTGAGAAGCTTTACGAAGCTCTTGAAGGCAATCCTGTTACAATCAGATTCCTCGATCCTCCTCTCCACGAATTCGTACCTACAGAAGAAGCAGACATCGAAGCTCTTGCTAAGACTCAGGGCAAGTCCGTTGAGACTATCAAGGCTATCATCTCTTCTCTCCACGAATTCAACCCCATGATGGGTCACCGTGGATGCCGTCTTGCAGTAACATACCCCGAGTTCGCAAAGATGCAGACAAAGGCTGTTATCAAGGCTGCTATCAACGTTAAGAAGGCTCATCCCGATTGGAACGTTGAGCCCGAGATCATGATCCCTCTCGTAGGCGAAGTTAAGGAGCTTAAGTTCGTTAAGGATATCGTTGTTAAGACAGCTGACGCTGAGATCGCAGCAGCAGGCTCCGACCTCAAGTACGAAGTTGGTACAATGATCGAAATTCCTCGTGCAGCTCTCACAGCTGACGATATTGCTAAGGAAGCTGACTTCTTCTGCTTCGGTACAAACGACCTCACACAGATGACATTCGGCTTCTCCAGAGATGACGCTGGCAAGTTCCTCGGCGCTTACTAAGACGCTAAGATCTTCGAGAACGATCCGTTTGCAAAGCTCGATCAGGTTGGCGTTGGCAAGCTCATGAAGATGGCTATCGTGCTTGGTAAGAAGACCCGTCCTGAGCTCCACTGCGGTATCTGCGGCGAGCACGGCGGCGACCC
>JALEJQ010000010.1 GCA_022769565.1 Oscillospiraceae bacterium | reverse complement strand
GTTGCAAGGCGTATTCTTTGGCTTTCACCGCCGCTGAGCGTTCCTGCCGCTCTTGAAAGGGTAAGATACTCCAAGCCCACGCTTTGCAGGAAACCAAGGCGGTTGTTTATCTCCTTAACTATCCTTTCGGCAATGAAGCTTTCTCTTTCGGTCAGCTTTAAATTGCGGAAGAAATCAAGACATTCCGTTACCGACATATCCGTAAGCTCGGAAATGTTTTTCCCTCCGACGGTAACGGCAAGGCTTTCCTTTTTCAGCCTGTGTCCGCCGCATTCGGGGCAAAGCTCCTCGCTCATACATTCCTCAATTTCCGCACGGCTGAACTCAGAAGTAGTTTCGCTGTAGCGGCGTTCCATGTTGCGGATTATGCCCTCAAAGGGCTGATAATAGGTACCTCCGCCGTAATCCTTTGCACGGTGCAGGGTCAGCTTGGTGTCGCCCGTGCCGTAAAGGAACTTGTCCACCACTTGGGGGGGCAGGTCTTTTACGGGCGTGTCAAGGGAAATGCCGTATTCCTTGGCAAGACCCTTGTAATACATCATTGCAATGGAGCTGTCGTCAAGAGTGTTCCAGCCCATTGCCTTTATTGCTCCCTGTTTAATGGATAAGTCCTTGTTGGGTATAACAAGCTCAGGGTCTATCTTGCGGAAAATTCCAACGCCCGTGCATTTGGGGCAGGCACCGAAGGGGTTGTTGAAGGAGAACATTCTTGGGGTAAGCTCCTCAATGGAAACGTTATGCTCGGGGCAGGCGTAATTCTGGGAGAAAAGCATTTCCTCCCCGTCAATAACGTCAGCGATTATCGTTCCGCCCGAAACTGCGGCAGCGGTCTCAATGCTGTCGGTTATACGGGATAAGGCTTCTTTTTTTATGATAACACGGTCAACGACAATTTCAATGTTGTGCTTCTTGTTTTTTTCAAGCTTTATTTCTTCGCTAAGGTCGTAGATTATGCCGTCACAGCGCACTCTTACATAACCGGATTTTTTCGCCCTTTCAAGCTCTTTAAGGTGTTCGCCCTTGCGTCCTCTGATAATCGGGGCAAGTATCTGCACCTTTGTACCCTCGGGCAGAGAAAGTATAGCGTCTGCTATCTGGTCAACGGTCTGCTGCTTTATCTCACGTCCGCAGATGGGGCAGTGGGGTATGCCTATCCTTGCATAAAGCAAACGGAGATAGTCGTAAATTTCCGTTACCGTTCCAACGGTGGAACGGGGGTTTTTAGATGTAGTTTTTTGGTCAATTGAAATTGCGGGGGAGAGACCTTCTATGCTGTCAACATCCGGCTTTTCCATCTGTCCGAGGAACATTCTTGCATAGGAGGAAAGGCTCTCCATGTAACGGCGCTGACCGTCGGCATAGATAGTGTCGAAAGCAAGTGAGGACTTGCCCGAGCCGGAAAGTCCCGTCATTACCACCAGCTTGTCACGGGGAATCTCAACGTCAACATTTTTAAGGTTATGCTCTCTTGCACCCTTGATTATAATTTTGTCTATGGGCATTTTTATTTTTTCCTTTCACAGTTTCTTTAATGCGGAATTCGGAATTCGGAATTCGGAATTAGATGCGCTGCGCTAAATGAATAGTGAAGAATGAATATTGAATAGTGAATAATTAAGGTGTTCGCTTCGCTCACAAAATTTAAAACTAATTTGATAATAACATCGCCGCAGGCGATACCATAATTCCGAATTCCGAATTCCTAATTCCGAATTTAAAAAAGCTATTTTTTAAAGACTTTTTTCTTCGGCTGATTACCGCCTTTAAGCTCGTTTATCCTGTCACGGAGATATGCGGCGTGTTCAAATTCAAGAATTTTAGCCGCATTTTTCATTTCCTCCGTCAGCTTGTCGATAAGAGCCTGCTTTTCGGCGGCGGACATCTGCTTCTGCTTGGATTTTGAGGTCTTGACATCGGTTTCCGCCTTTGTGGAGATCTCTATAACGTCTCTTACGTCCTTGATAATGGTCTGGGGCTTTATGCCGTGCTTTTCGTTGTAGTCCATCTGCAGCTTGCGGCGGCGTTCCGTTTCCATAATGGCGTTTTCCATGGACTTTGTAACGGAATCGGCGTACATTATGACCTGTCCCCGGGCATTTCTCGCCGCACGGCCTATGGTTTGTATAAGGGAGCTTTCGGAACGGAGAAAGCCCTCCTTGTCGGCGTCAAGAATAGCCACCAGCGACACTTCGGGAATGTCCAGACCCTCTCTCAGCAGGTTTATTCCCACAAGAACGTCATACTCGCCCAAGCGCAGGTCACGGATAAGCTCCATTCGCTCAATTGTATCAACGTCATAGTGCATATACCGCACCTTTACTCCCATTTTTTCAAGGTAAGCGGTAAGATCCTCCGCCATTTTCTTTGTCAGGGTCGTAACAAGCACTCTTTCCTTCTTTGCCGTCCTTGCGTTTATTTCAAGGAGCAGGTCTTCTATCTGCCCCTGCACGGGCTTAACGATAATTTCCGGGTCAACAAGTCCCGTAGGCCTTATGACCTGTTCAACTATCTGCTCCGAATTTTCCTTTTCAAAGGGTCCGGGAGTTGCGGAAACAAATATAGCCTGATTGACCTTGCCGTAAAATTCATCAAAGGTAAGTGGTCTGTTGTCAAAGGCGGAGGGCAGACGGAAGCCGTAGTCAACAAGTGTTTTCTTGCGCCCTCTGTCCCCGGCGCTCATTGCTCTTATCTGGGGCAGGGAAACGTGGCTCTCGTCCACAAACAGCAGAAAATCCTCGGGGAAGTGGTCAAGGAGGGTGTAAGGAACGCTGCCCGGCGCACGCCCCGAAAGTATCCTCGAATAGTTTTCAATGCCCTTGCAGAAGCCTATTTCTTCAAGCATCTCAATATCATACTTTGTGCGCTGCTCAATGCGCTGGGCTTCGATAAGCATCTCGTTGTCCTTGAAATATTTTACCCTCTCGTCAAGCTCCTGCTGTATCTCCTCAACTGCCCCCTGCATTTTTTCTCTTGAAATAACGTAGTGTGAAGCAGGATATATCGCAGCGTGGGAAAGGGTTGCGATAACGTTGCCCGTAAGAGCGTTTATCTCGCTTATGCGCTCCACCTCGTCGCCGAAAAATTCAACTCTTATTGCCTTGTCCGTTGAACCTGCCGGGAATATCTCCACAACATCGCCCCTTACACGGAACTTGTTGCGGACAAAATTCACATCGTTGCGCTCGTACTGTATGGACACCAGCTTTGCAAGAAGAACATCCCTTGAAAGCTCCATACCCTGCCTTATTGAAACAACCATTGTGCGGTAGTCGATAGGGGAACCGAGAGAATAAATGCAGGACACCGAAGCTACGATTATAACATCTCTGCGCTCCGCAAGGGCAAGGGTAGCCGAGTGGCGGAGCTTGTCTATCTCATCGTTTATGGACGAATCCTTTTCATTGTAGCTGTCCGTTGAGGGAACATACGCCTCAGGCTGATAGTAGTCGTAATAGGACACAAAGTATTCCACCGCATTTTCGGGGAAAAACTCTCTGAATTCCGAGCAAAGCTGCGCCGCAAGGGTCTTGTTGTGAGCAAAAACAAGAGCAGGTCTGTTCAGTTTTGCGATTATGTTTGCCATGGTAAAGGTCTTGCCGGAGCCTGTAACGCCCAGTAAGGTCTGCTCCTTGTAGCCCTTGTTTACGCCCTCTACAAGCCTTTCGATAGCCTGGGGCTGGTCGCCTGCCGGGGTGTATCCCGAATGAAGTTTAAAGTCCATAAGCACCTCCATACTAATTCTAAACCGTTCTATAGACAAGGACGGCAGATAGAATTTTGTCAATCAAGGAAGGCGACCGCCGCAATGCTTGGTGCCTTGCAAGGGAGCTTGACGCAGAGTGACGAAATTATAGCTGTCGTATCTGTCTATAGGTTGGTTTAGAATTAGTATCAATCAAATATCCCGAGTGTTCCCTGCCTGCGCATGGAAAGCGCCTCGTTTGCGCCGACGATGATGTGGTCAAGCACCTTTACATCGACAGACCGCATAGCGTTGATAATGTTTCTCGTTGCAATAATGTCGCTGTCCGAAGGGAAAGGGGAGCCGTCAGGGTGGTTGTGTGCAATTGCGATAAAGGGAGCCTTTGCAGCAAATACGACCTCCATAAGCCTGCGCATATTGACGGGAGCGCCCGAGGGACTTCCCTTGCAGATAACGCTGTTGCTGATAAGCCGCAGGCTGTTGTCGAAGCAGGCTGCCCTGAACACCTCCTCCGTTACCGAAAAGTAGCAGGGTATAAACAGGCTTTTCAGCTTTTCCGTGTTGTCGTAGCATATCTCTTCCGCACGGGCAGAGCAGTATATCCGTGTAGCCTTCGGTATCATTTTCAGCAGCACCGCCGCATTCAGCGTTATGCCGCCCACCTTAACAAGCTCCTCTGCGGAAGCGTCAAGCACTCCGTTCAGACTTCCGAATTTATTAATAAGATTGTGCGCAATTTCATTTGTATCAATACGGGGATAAGCGTAAAAAAGAAACATTTCCAGTATTTGGTGGTCGTTAAAGCCGTCAAAGCCTGTTTGCAGAAATCTTTCACGCATACGTCCTCTGTGACCCTCGTGCAGATTTGTCTGCTGCGCTGAATTATCCATATGCCCTCCGCCATAGTTTTTGCAAAACAAACGTTTCTTTTATTATACTACATATTTTTTTATTTGAAAAGGTCTTTTTAAAATTTTTTTCAAAAAAGTACAAAAAAAGAGAGCCGGACGCATCCGACTCTCTTAGGCGTAGTCCGCAGACATCCGCCGCAATTCTGTATTATATTATACCATAAGATAATAGAAAATGCAAGTGCTTTTTTAAATTTAAAGAAAATTTATTAATGTACTTAATTTTCTCTTAGTATCAGTATATATAATCTTAGAATATATATTTGTAGGAACAGCTTTTCTGAGTGCCTCGCAACCATTTTCAAATTGATGTATAAAATTCAAAATATCGGTTTTATTGCATTTTAACAGATTCATAACAAATGAAATTAAAATAACGTAATCAACGATTGAATTAAACTCTATATTTTTAACAGCAGTTTCAGATGTTATGTAATTTGAGATGCGATTATTGACACTGCCGGTTTTAAATCTTGTATCAAAAACAGTATTGTTGTGAGCGACGGCATTTCGCAGATCCTTTAATGTAAATACGATTTTTTCAACCATTCTTCCATCGGGATCAATACTTGATTTTATGCCTACCGATTCTGAAAGCTTTTTTCGTACATTTAAATTTAAGCATGAAATAAAATTTCCAAATTCGCCCAAACTCAAAAGCTCAAAAATTGCCCATATCGGAACGGGTTGATCTTTGTCATAATAATGTGTGATTATATTGCTTTTTTCATAATCACGGGAAATGTTGCTGTATATTTTATTCCTTACACTCATTCTTTTAGAAACAGCATTTGTGTATGATTTGCTTCTGACGGGAGATGATTTATAATCATTCAAGATAGTCTGATATATATATGCAAAACGGCTGCTGCCCGATTCCTCAAGTATAATTTCAAGAGCATAATTCTTTAGTGTTGTTTCCAAAAACATAATTTGAGGATAAAATATAGCTTTGATTTTCATATCAAAGTCATAAACAGCTTGCAATTCATTGAAATTGCTGTAAGGAATCAATGAATTTGGAGAATTACAGTAGCGATAGCCTTTATATCCGTGAAAATAACCCATATATCTTAACTTCTTCTTTTGTATGCTGCCGTTTATCCGGATTCCCTTTTTATCACGCATATATGCCATAAGGGAATTTATGCTTTTAGGTTTCACTAGATTAACCTCCTTAATAAATATTAAAATAAAACCACTGATCAAACTATTTTATCAATCTGCAAAAACTTCTCAAATTGGAATTTCAAAATCAGAGAAAGCAACGGTTATCTCCAAAATATTCTTCCCTTTCAGAAATCAGTTCTTTTAAGTGATTAAGCTTATGTATAAGAGTCTTTTTCTTTTCTTCAACATCTGAGTTATCATAAGAAACAAATGACGCCCATTCATCTATATTCTGACTTATATCATCATAGAGGTACTGACAAAATTGAAGCATATTTGTATGTGATATTTCATTTGTTACATCTTCCTTATCTAACGGATAGCGTTCATCATCTTCGCACACAATGTGACAATTCCAATAGCTTACTGTACATAAAAAGCGATTTGGTTCTAAAAATCCTTTTACACAAAACGGCATCATTGTTTCGAGCCCGTGTATCGCCTGAGCAACCCACTCAAACGCAATATCATCAAGATAGCTTAGTTCATATCTTAATGTGCCGTCAAGTTTGAACTCGCTCCAACCGTGAATAGGTTTTGTCAGCATTACATTTACTCTCCTTTACAAATTCCGATTTATCGTGCAAATTCACCTTTAAAGGAATTACTCCGCAAGTATCTTTTCAATAGCAGAAAGCTCTTCCGTGGAGAAATCTATTTTTTCCACGCAGGCAGCGTTTTCCGCTATCTGTTCGGCACGGCTCGCACCGATAATGACCGTAGTTACCGCCTTGTTGTGAAGCACCCATGACAGCGCCATCTGAGAAAGCTTCTGTCCTCTTGCCTCGGCTATTTCGTTAAGGCAGCGCAGCTTGGAGAGCATTTTGTCGTCAAGCTCGTTTCCTATCCATGTGTCACCCTTGCCAACTCTTGAATCCGCAGGAATACCTTTAAGGTACCTGTCCGTAAGGAAGCCCTGATACAAAGGCGAGAACACCGCAAGTCCTATCCCGTTTTCAGCCGAGTAGCTGTCAAGTCCGTCACGTTCTATCCAGCGGTTGAGCATTGCATATGAGGGCTGGTTAACGATAAAGGGCGTGTGCAGTTCCTTGAAAATGGCGGATATTTCGGCGGTTTTTTCCTTGTTGTAGTTGGAAATGCCAACGTAAAGCGCCTTGCCCCGGCGAACGGCATTGTCAAGAGCGAGAGCGGTCTCCTCAAGAGGCGTTTCGGGGTCATAGATATGGTGGTAGAAAATATCCACATAATCAAGCTTCATTCTTTTAAGACTCTGGTCGAGAGAAGCGGTGAGATATTTTCTTGAACCGTTCTTGTCGCCGTAGGGACCGGGCCACATATCGTAGCCTGCCTTGGTGCAGATGCACATTTCATCTCTGTAGTGCCGCATACCGTCAAGTATCCTGCCGAAATTTTCCTCGGCGCTGCCGTTGTAGGGGTTGCCGTAGTTGTTGGCAAGGTCGAAGACTGTTATGCCAAGGTCAAACGCCGTGTGCACCATTTCCTCCATATCGGAGAAGCGTCCGCTGCTGCCGAAATTCTTCCAGAAGCCGAGTGATACCGCCGACAGCTTAAGTCCGCTTTTTCCGCAGCGGTTGTATATCATTTTATCGTATCTTTTATCGTTTGCAATAAACATTTTTGACCGTCCTTTCGGGTGATTTATTGTTATAAGTGTAACATACGAAAGGGGGTTATGTCAAGGAGGGCTGCGATGTTTAGTGAATAAAATTGCCGTACTCCTTTCGGGGTACGGCGGATAATTAAATAGAGTTTATAAAAGTAACCACAGCATATATAACCGCTGCAATAGTTATCAATACCAGAAATTTAAATATTATCGGATGTTCCTCGGAAAACTCGGCTACCTTCAGCGCACGTAAAATGTGTCCGAGAGTTCCGCATATCGTAATAAGCTCGTCCAATACAGGTATTCTGTCGGGGATTATCATATTCAATATTGTTAAAATGATCTTGAATTTCAGCGGCAGACACATAAAAACCAAGATCAGCAGTATTGCAATAAAAATCATATTTTTTATCCTCAACAAATAACGATTCTCTCATAAACAGTCGGGAGAATCGTTATATGATTGTATTATTATGTACTTTGGGATTTTGTTGCACTTTCGGGGTGATTTTATCTTATCCTATAACTGCGCATAAAATCACCGCATGAACAATGCAGATAAGCCGATTTGGTTTGTCTTGTACATGAACACATTCCAACTGCACCGCGGTTGAACTCATATATCTGAGGATTGCTTCGGTCGGGTCTCGGGCTTGCATCTCCCTGCCAATTCTGACAGAAAGCACAAATTTCTCCCTCATGTGAATTAATGTTAGCAGCTGCCATAAAACTCAACTCCTTTTTTTATGTATAATACTAATAACCAATTAAAAACTGTAAAAAAAATCGAGCATAATCTTGCGTATATGGATTATACGAAGATTTTTTGTCTACAGTTTTATTGGTTATTTGTATAAGTCCTAAGGCTTTATACCATAAATAAATCAATCCCTGTTTTTCCTGCTGTTGACATAATCAAGAATTTGCTGGTTTTTGCTCAGGTAATCGCTTTCTTTATATTGCTGAAATTTTGCTTCTTCTTCCTCCGACAGTCTTCCGCAGCGGCTTTTCCTCTCAAGGCTGTTGTAATTGTCTATGGCGGATTCAGCTAAAAAACCGCTGATGGAACATAATACATCCCAAAAAACTCCCATATATACCTTCCCCTTTTTATATGCATGGATATTTATATCTGTCAAGTTCAAATTTTGAGCAGGCAAAACCGGCGTTTATTGCCTGATTATTCCTTTGAAGGCAAATTCCTTTTTCCGCACTGTCGTATTCATAATAATTTCTGAGTGTCATCGGCGCTGCGGACGTACCTCTCCAATATCTGCAAAGAATACACCGGCGTTCGGTATTTTTTGATTTCACAAGAATCTCCCCTGAAAGTTGTTAATATAGCGTATTTTAACATATCATGTCTAATCAGATATATTTTTTATAATTATAATCTTATTAGGCACAAAAGTCAATGCTTTTAAGTCAAATATGGTACAATAAACAAAAATGCCGTGTCATATGTGGTTGAAAATACTAAGGAAACGATGATTAATATGTTTCAGCTGTTTTCAAAATGTTTATGTCAGAATGTCATTAAAGGCAGAAAACTCGTGCATTTCTCAAAACGGCGAAACGAACGCTGCTCTTTGATCAGCTTTTTCCTGACTTTCGGAATATAAATTAACAAGCCATAAATCCGGCACACATTGAAACGGACTTGTTATTGTTGTTATGTATGTAGTATAGCATAGGTTTTAAAGCAATTGGTAAGCTGCCGGCTAAATTTTTTTAGTTTGTATATATGTCAGCATAAAATGTAAATTTAGCTTTTAAGGAGGGCTGTAAATATGCCTTGTTATTCCAGAATACGGGATCTGCGTGAAGACAGCGACAAGACACAGCAGGAGGTAGCAGATTACCTCGGAACATCGTCCCAGCATTATGGAAAATATGAGCTCGGACGGGCGGAGATACCCTTTGAACGTGCTATTATGCTTGCAAAATATTACAATGTCAGCCTTGACTATATTGCAGGGCTTACCAACAATAAAAAAGGTCTGCCGCCGGAGGGACTTACGGACAAACAGCAGGAGATAATCAGGCTTTTGTCAGGTCTTTCTTCCGAGGAAAAGAAAGACCTTGCCGGAATATTCAGAGCCATACTTGGTGAACTGGAAAGATGAACTGGCGGTTTTATACAAAAAACAAAGCTGTTATAACGGAAATCTCCGCTATAACAGCTTATTTTTATGTTCTTTTGATCAGCCCTTTGCATCATACCAGGTAAATCCCTTTTCCACCTCTGCGGTAAGGGGTACAGCCAGCTTTGCGGCACTGTTCATTTCCTCGCCGAGAACTGCGGCGGCCTTATCTGCGTCCTTTTCCGACACTTCTATGATAAGCTCGTCGTGTACCTGCAGGATAAGCCTTGCGTCAAGCTGCTCCTTTTTCAGACGGGCGTAAACCTTGACCATAGCTATCTTTATTATGTCCGCAGCCGTGCCCTGTATGGGTGCGTTCATTGCCGCGCGCTTGCCGAAGGCCTGAACGTTCTTGTTGGAGTTCTTTAATTCGGGGATATAACGCCTTCTGCCGTACATTGTGACAGCATAACCCTTTTCCGAAGCGTCGGCAACGGCGTTGTCCATGAATTCCTTTATCTTGGGATAGTTTGCAAAATAGTTCTTTATATAACGGTCGGCCTCCGCAACGGAAACGTCAATGTCCTTGGACAGAGAAAAGGCTCCTATGCCGTATACAATGCCGAAGTTTACAGCCTTTGCTGCACGGCGCATTTCCGGCGTTACCATTTCCGGCGGCATACCGAATACCTGCGCAGCAGTTGCGGTGTGGATATCCCTGCCGTCAAGAAAGTTCTTCTGCATATTTTCATCACCGCTCATTGCGGCAAGGATACGCAGCTCTATCTGGCTGTAATCGGCGTCAAGGAGTGTGTACCCCTCGGCGGCGGTGAAGAATTTGCGCATATTACGTCCAAGCTCCGTGCGGACAGGAATGTTCTGCATATTAGGCTCGGTGGAGGAAATTCTGCCCGTTTTGGTCTCCGTCTGCTTGAAAACGGAATGAACACGGCCGTCTGCCCCCACTTCCTTCAGCAAGCCGTCCACATAGGTGGAATTCAGCTTTGTAAGCTGGCGGTACTGCATTATAAGGTCGATGATCTCGTGCTTTCCTCTCAGCTCTTCAAGGACTTCGGCGTTGGTGGAATAACCCGTCTTGGTCTTTTTTTTTGCAGGCAGTCCCATTTCCTCAAAAAGCACCGTTCCAAGCTGCTTGGGCGAGCCTATGTTGAACTCGTGACCTGCCATAAAATATATCTGCTGCTCAATTCCGCTTATATCGGCGGAAAGCCTCTCACCAAAGGTTTTTACGCCCTCGGTATCAACTCTTACGCCGTAATATTCCATTGAAGCAAGAACTTCCGTTAAGGGCTGTTCAACCTCGTTAAACAGCTTTTCCATACCGCTGTCCTTTACTTCCTTGTAAAGCGCTTCGCAAAGCTGGGGAAGGCTTGCAATATCCCCGTTTTCTCCCTGAGCGTCATAGTAAGGGGAGCCGTACTCTGCGCACATTTTCTCCACCGTGTATTCCGCAGAGGAGGTGTTCAGCATATACCCGAGAATATCTGCGTCCGCAACAAGATTTTTCAGCTCGCAGCCGTTCTCAAAGCAGAAGCGGTAAGCCGGCTTTGCCTGAAATGCGTATTTGGGGCAGCCGCAGGACAGGAATTTAAGCTGGTTTTCCTTGTCCTCCACCGTCATTATCTGTCCGTTGTACGCAAGTTTCAGTTTCTCGTCAGTAAAGATAAACGAAACAACGCTATCCGTGTGCAAGATCTCGTTAAACAAGCCGTCCTCAAAGCCTTTTACGGTATAATCTATCCTTTCGGCAGACTTGCTTTCGGTCTGTGCAGCTTCCGTAACCGCCGCAGGCTTAAGCTCCAGCTTTTCAAGCAGCTTGTACATTTCAAGCCTTGTGAGAATGGAAGAAACTGCGGCTTCATCGGTCTTTCCAAGCCTGTAGCTTTGTATATCTCCGTCAATGGGAGCGTTATAAACGATAGTTGCAAGCCATTTGCTGCGCTCTGCGTCCTCTTTTCCCGCTTCCAGCTTTGCAAGAACGGATTTTGTAGCGTTTACCTTTCCTTCCGCAAGGTCCTCATACAGCTTTTCAACGCTGCCGTGTTCTTTTATAAGGGTAAGAGCGGTCTTTTCGCCTATGCCCTTTACGCCGCTTATGTTGTCCGAGCTGTCGCCCATAAGGGCTTTCAGGTCGATAAGCTGCAAGGGTTCAAGTCCGTAGTCCTCACGGAATTTATCGGGAGTGTAGACCTTAAGCTCCTTTGTACCGTGGAGAAGCACCGTTACTTTATCGTTGACAAGCTGCAATGAGTCCCTGTCTCCCGTAAGGATAACGCATTCATTTCCGCTGTCGCAGCACATTTTTGACAGAGTGCCGAGAATGTCGTCCGCCTCGAAGCCCTCCGTTTCAAGAACGTGAACACCCAGACCTCTGAGCAGGTCTTTTATAACAGGCATCTGCTGCGCAAGCTCGTCGGGCATTCCGTGGCGGTTGGCTTTGTAGCTTGGCTCCGCCTTGTGACGGAACGTAGGCGCACGCAGGTCAAAGGCGCAGGCTGCGGCGTCAGGCTTCTGCTCACCGGTTATTTTCAGATAAATATTCATAAAGCCCGTCAGAGCGTTGGTATATGCGCCGTTTTTATTGGAAAGCATTTTTATCCCGTAAAAAGCACGGTTCATAATGCTGTTTCCGTCAATTGCAAGAAGCTTCATAGTGACACCCCTTTGGGAAGTTTGAAGTGTTAAGAGTGGAGAGTGAAGTTGTTAATTCGGAATGCGGAATTAGAAAACAACTCCACTCTCCACTCTTCACTCTCCACACTTATTTACATATTTTCTACCGTATCAATGCCGAGAATATCAAGGTGCTTGACAATGACCTTTCTCGTCAGCTTTGCAAGAGCAAGCCAGCTTGCCTTTTTAGCTTCATCCTGTTCGCCTATGATATTGTTCTCGTGATAAAACTTTGAGAAGGACACCGCAAGCTGATAAGCGTTTTCGCAGACATAGTTGGGTGCTTTTTCGTCCATTGCGTAGCTGAAAGCATTGCCCGTCATGATTATTTTCAGCATAAGCTCACGTTCCGCTTCGGTGTAAATGCCGTTAAGCTCCGACTTGGCATCTCCGGCTTTTTTCATAATGGAGTTTATTCTTGAAACGGTGTAAAGCAGGTAGATGCCCGTTTTTCCCTCTGCGGACATAAACTTGTCAAGGTCAAAAATATAGTCCTTGGAGCGGTGGTTGATAAGGTCACCGAACTTTACCGCAGCCATACCCAGCTTGCGTGCGTAATCCTCACGGTCCTCCTCCGCAACAAAGGCGGAGCTTGCCAGACGTTCAAGAGAAGCGTCCGTTACCGTTTCAATAAGGTCGGAAAGACGCATTACTCCGCCGTCACGGGTCTTGTAGGGCTTGCCGTCCTTGCCGTTCATTGTGCCGAAGCCGAGGAATTCCAGCTCCGTTTCGGCAGGAACAAGCTCCGCACGCCTTGCGCAGCGGAATACCTGTGTGAAATGAAGCTCCTGCCGCTTGTCCACAACATACCATATCTTGTTGGGCTTAAAGTCCTTTTCACGCTGTATGATAGTGGCAAGGTCGGTGGTGGCGTAAATGCTTGAATTATCCGACTTGCGGACGATAACGGGAGGCATAGGCGCCTTGTCGCTTTCCTCGGCAACGTCCACTACAAGAGCGCCATTGCTTTCGTAGGACAGCTTCTTGTCCTCAAGTATCTTCATAAGCTGGGGGATATACTTGTCAGCGTCACTTTCGCCGTACCAGTAGTCGAAATCAACATCCAGCTTGGAGTAGTTGGATTTAAGGTCGGCAATGGAAACACGGAGAATTTCCTTCCAAAGAGCAATGTAACCGGGTCTGCCGCTTTGAAGCTCAAAGGTAGCGGTGTGCGCCTTAGCCTTGAAATCCTCGTTTTCCTTGCTCTTTTTGCTTGCAAAGGGGTAAACCTCGCAGAGAAGCTCGGGTGAAAGCTCGGGAACGCTGTCCTTTTCGGGGTCAAAGCCTTCCTCAAAGCATTTCCAATCGGGATAACGCTCGTTAAGCTCTGCGATAACAAGACCTATCTGCAAGCCCCAGTCCCCAAGGTGCACATCGCCGTAAACGGTGTTGCCGCAGGCTCTTGCAAGACGTTTTAAGGCTTCACCGATAATTGCGGAGCGGAGATGTCCGATGTGGAGCGGCTTTGCAACGTTGGGTCCGCCGTAGTCTATAACAATAGTCTGCGGCTTTTCCGCCTGAGGTATTCCGCAGAATTCATCATTTTCAATTTCTTTTACAATTTTGAGCATATACTCATCGTTCAGGGTAAGGTTCAGAAAGCCGGGCTTTACCACCTCTGCGGCGCTGAATATGCCCTCTTCACGAAGAACAGCCGCAACGTCCTCGGCTATCATAAAGGGAGCTTTTTTGTACTGCTTCGCTCCCGTGAAAGCGCCGTTGCACTGGAACTGGCAAAGGTCAAGACGGTCGGAGGCTGTAACGGCTCCAAGCTTTCCGTCATAACCGCACTTTTCAAAGGCGGCGGAAACAATATCGGTCAATATTTTGGTAACAGGCTGCATTTTATATCATTCCTTTATTTTTTCATATATCTTAATTTTACCATATTTTCAGGAATAAGTCAAATTCAATGTTAAAAGTGGAAAGTTGAAAGTGGAATTATAAGCGCTGCGCTAATTGAGTTATGTATGGGACGGGTTTTCCGTCCCGTTTGCGCCGAATTGCCTTAAATCGGGATAGAGACCCGTCCCATACATAAAAATGAATAATGAATAGTGAATAGTGAATAATTAAGTTGTTTGCTGCGCTCACGGATTTTAAAATAACATCGCCGCAGGTGATACCATAATTACACTTTCAACTTTCCACATTCCAAATTTAAAATAATTCCGAATTTCGCATTCCGCATTCCGAATTATATACAGAGCATTTCTGCCAGCTTGTCAAACTCGTCTTTAAGCAGGGTGTAAACCTCTCTGCCCTTGTCACGACCAAGATTTTTCATACAATCCCTGTAAAACTGCTGCTTGCCGCCGGAGGTCTTTACAAGCTCCACAATTGCGCCTATCTCGTCATATTCAGCCTGCATTCCGGCTTTTGACAGGATATTTTTTATGTACTTGGGAACGCTTACCTTTTTGCCGGAGGGCTTGTCCGCCTTTGGCTTAACGGTTTTCTTGGCGGTGGCTTCTGCCTTTACTTCGGGTTTTGCTTCGGGCTTTGATTCCGGCTTTGCTTCGGGCTTTGCTTCGGGTTTGGTTTCCGGCTCGGGAACAACGGGTGCGGTCGGGGCACTCTGTTTAACGGCAGGCTGTTCGGATATGGTCTTTTTCTCGTCCTGATCTATTTTTATGGTAAGTATCTGCTCCGCAGGCTTAACGGCGGACTTGACGGATTTTGCGCCAATGATTGAAATTTCCTTGCGCAGACCGGATTTTTCCCAGAACTTTTTAACGTTGTCGTAACCTCTGTCGCCGCTTATGATGTAGTAGCAGTCGTCGCCGCCGCTGCCTATAAGGTAGCCGAGAAAGCTGGCAAGCTGGAAATCAAGAGCATTTTTTCCTCCTGCGTCAACGTTGTAATAAGTGACCTCCGCAGGACACGCCAGCAGCTTTATGTGGGAGGAAAAGGACAGGGACGAAGCGTTTTCTGTGTAGAAAATATAAACCTTATCGTTTGCGGTAAGATTTTCAACACCGGAAATACCCCCCGAGTGTACGTTTTCAAAATCTATAAGATATACAGCCATGATGACCTCCTTGGAAATATAATTATGGGAACCTCTAAAAACCTCCTTCTTGGCAAATTTTCTATGACTTATATCATCTGCTGCGTTATCAAACCTTGTAATACATCAAGTATTACTGCGGTTTGATGCCTTGCAGCTGATATAAGTCATATACGAAAATTTGCTCAAGTCCCGGTTTTTAGAGAACCCCTTATTATTAAAAATAAAGCTACTGCATAAAGATACAGTAGCTTGTTCTGCAATGTTTCTGTAGCGTACACTGTGAAACGTAATTGAAACTATAATGTTTCTGTAACGCACATTACTAAGCGTAAATTGACTCAACAATGTTTAAAACGTACATTGTGAAACGTACTTGTGAGGTTCTTCTCATTTTTATTATAACATATATAAGTGATTTGTCAAGAGATTTTTGCGCTTTTATCGGTTCCTGCCGTTAAATTTTCCGCTTGCGAACAAATCAAATCCGTTACACATTAAAATTACGGTATCCTTACATACATATACAAATGCCTGTGTCCTTCCCGTTAATCAAAAGTTAAAGAAAATGCTAAATAAACTATCAGATTTTAAAAGTTTTAAATTCTCTTTTTTCATTATTTTGTTCAAAATCTTGGATTTTGGGGGATATTTAAGGTAAATTTTAATGTAAATTGCAAGTTTTTAAAAAAATCTTGCAATTTACTGTTGACAAGAGCGGTCATATGTGATAGAATGACAATATGTTAACTTGGAGCGGTGTCACCGGCGGTTTTCAGGGAGCAATGCAAAGAGCGAACACAGTATGTTTGCTTTTTGTCTGCGCCGCAGGGGACGCTTGCCGCAAATATATATGACCAAGGAAAGATGAAAGGGATTTGGCTATGGATAATTACAGAGTACAGGAACCGTTCGCTAAACAGGGTCTTTACGACCCGAGATTTGAACATGAGAACTGCGGAATCGGCGCCGTTGTCAATATGAACGGCGAAGCGGATTACAAGGTAGTCGACGGTGCGCTGAAGATCGTTGAAACACTGGAGCACAGAGCCGGCAAGGACGCTGAGGGAAAAACCGGAGACGGTGTCGGTATACTTCTTCAGATCTCCCACTCCTTCTTCTCAAAGGCTGCCGAAGAAGCAGGCATCAATATCGGCGGAGAAAGAGAATACGGCATTGCTATGTTCTTCTTCCCCCAGTCTGCGGATAAGCTGAAAATTTCCATGGCTACCTTTGAAAAGGTGCTTGCCGAAGAGGGTCTGGAATTCCTCGGCTGGAGAAAGGTACCCGTTAATCCCGACGTTCTGGGAACAAAGGCTCTTGAAAGTATGCCTAACATTATGCAGGCGTTCATCAAAAAGCCCGATGACTGCAAAAAGGGAATTGATTTCGACCGTAAGCTTTACATTGCAAGAATGGTGTTTGAAAAGCAGGACAGGGATACATATGTATGCTCCTGCTCCAGCCGTACTATCGTATATAAAGGTATGTTCCTCGTTAATCAGCTGAGAAAGTTCTACAAGGACCTTGACTGCGAGGATTATCTTTCCGCTATCGGTATCGTTCACTCCCGTTTCAGCACCAACACCAACCCCAGCTGGCAGCGTTCACACCCCAACAGGATCATCGTTCACAACGGCGAGATCAACACTATCACGGGCAACGTGGATAAAATGCTTAGTCGTGAATCCATACTTAAAAGCGACCTTATCGGCGACAGGATGAAGGACATCGTTCCCGTTCTGGACGTAAGAGGCTCCGACTCCGCACGCCTTGACAACACACTTGAATTTATGATGATGGCAGGCGTTGACCTTCCTCTTGCGGTTCTTACCCTTATACCCGAGCCTTGGCAGCATCAGGTGACAATGAGCCGTGAAAAGCGTGCTTTCTACCAGTATTACGCAACAATGATGGAACCCTGGGACGGTCCTGCTTCCATTATTTTCTCCGACGGTGACATTCTGGGCGCTGTCCTTGACAGAAACGGTCTGCGTCCTTCACGTTACTATATCACAGACGACGGCAACGGCGGAAAATACCTTATCCTTTCCTCCGAAGTTGGCGCTCTGGATGTTCCTATCGGCACTATCGTCAAGAAGGAAAGGCTCCACCCCGGAAAGATGCTCCTTGTGGACACCGTTAAGGGCGAGCTTATCGAGGACGAGGATATAAAGAACTACTACAGCAAGCGCCAGCCCTACGGCGAATGGCTTGACCACAACCTGTACCCTCTCCACGACTTCAAGATACCCAACAAAAAGCCCTTCCGTTATTCGGGCGAGGAGCTTGAACGCTTGCAGCACGCTTTCGGCTACACCTACGAATCCATAAGAAGCACTATGATACCTATGGCGCTGAACGCTTCCGAGCCTACGGCTGCAATGGGTATTGATACGCCTATTCCGCCCCTTTCGCAGAAGAATCCTCCGCTGTTCGATTACTTCAAGCAGCTTTTTGCCCAGGTAACGAATCCGCCTATAGACGCTATCAGAGAATCTGTTATCACAGATACTACCGTTTATCTCGGCACTTCCGGCAATATCCTCAAGGACGACGAGAGCAACTGCCGTGTTCTTCAGATAAAGAACCCCGTACTCACCAACCTTGACCTGCTTAAAATACGCACAGCAAATATCGAGGGCTTAAAGACCGCCGATATTTCAATGCTGTACGATAAAAAGGCCACAACTCTCAGAGAAGCTATAAACAGCCTTTATACTCAGGCTGACAAGGCTCACGAAAACGGCGCAACTATCCTTATCCTTACCGACAGGGGAGTTGACAGGGATCACCTTGCAATACCTTCTCTCCTTGCAGTTGCAGCCCTTGAAACTTACCTTGTAAAAACAAGAAAGAACACCGCTATCTCTATCATTATCGAAACTGCCGAGCCTACCGAGGTACACCACTTTGCAACGCTTCTCGGCTTCGGTGCAAGTGCAGTTAACCCCTACCTTGCAATGGACACTCTGTACGACCTTACCGCAAACAGAGCTATCGACAAGGAGTATACCGAATCCCTCAACGCTTATGTAAAGGCTATCGTGGACGGTATCGTTAAAATTGCATCAAAAATGGGTATCTCCACTATCCAGTCCTATCAGGGTTCAAAGATATTCGAGGCTCTCGGCATAAGCAAGAGCGTATGCGACGAGTTCTTCCCCGATACAGTAAGCCGTGTGGGCGGTATTGACCTTGACGATATAAGCGAGAGGGTCGTTTCTCTCCATGACGCAGCCTTTGACCCCCGTGACCTTACCGTTAACGAGGCTATCGAAAGCATAGGCAGCCACAAGTCCAGAAGCGGCAAGGAAGAGCATATGTACAATCCTATGACAATACATCTGCTCCAGCAGGCTGCATGGAACAACGATTACGGTCTTTTCAAGAAGTATTCACAGTTCCTTAACGACGAGCAGAAGAACCTTACTCTCAGAAGCACACTTGATTTCAAGTTTGCAGAGGACGGCGGGATCCCCATTGACGAGGTTGAAAGCGTTGAGAGCATTATGCACCGCTTCAAGACAGGTGCTATGTCCTACGGCTCCATTTCTCAGGAAGCCCACGAGTGTATGGCTATCGCTATGAACCGCATCGGCGGCAAGTCCAACAGCGGTGAAGGCGGCGAGGATCTTGAAAGAATAGTTACCTCGGGAACGGACGAGGACAAATGCTCCGCTATCAAGCAGGTGGCTTCGGGACGTTTCGGCGTTACATCAAAATACCTTACCTCCGCAAAGGAGATACAGATAAAAATGGCTCAGGGCGCAAAGCCCGGCGAAGGCGGACATCTCCCTGCAAAGAAGGTCTACCCCTGGATCGCAAAGACAAGACATTCAACTCCGGGCGTGGCTCTTATCTCACCTCCGCCTCATCATGATATTTATTCCATTGAGGACCTTGCACAGCTCATCTACGACCTTAAAAACGCAAACAAGGACGCAAGAATTTCCGTTAAGCTTGTTTCCGAGGTTGGCGTAGGAACAATTGCTGCCGGCGTTGCAAAGGCTGGTGCAGGAGTTATCCTTGTTTCCGGCTATGACGGCGGTACGGGCGCTGCTCCGGGAAGCTCCATTCACAATGCAGGTCTGCCCTGGGAGCTTGGACTTGCGGAAACGCACAAGACCCTTATTATGAACGATCTGCGTTCAAAGGTGGTTATCGAAACAGACGGTAAGATGATGACAGGCCGTGACGTTGTTATCGCAGCGATGCTTGGTGCTGAGGAATACGGCTTTGCTACCGCTCCGCTGGTAACAATGGGCTGCGTAATGATGAGAGTCTGCAACCTTGACACCTGCCCCGTAGGCGTTGCAACACAGAATCCCGAG
>JALEJQ010000049.1 GCA_022769565.1 Oscillospiraceae bacterium | reverse complement strand
GGTCTGTCGGTCAGCCCCTCTGTCACTTCGTGACACCTCCCCTCACAGGGGGAGATCACGCCTGTCAAGGGAGTTTGACGCAGAGTGGGCGTATTATAGCCGCCGTATTTTATCCATAGGTTAAATGGTTATTAGTATTAGCCTGCGAGAACAGCGGATACGCCGTCAGCGAGGATCTGTGCAGCTGTAGCTGTATCATATTCGTCATAGCTCAGACCGCCGAATACATCGTAGTAAACGCCGTCGGGGTTGCCCTTAAGCTTTGCGTTCTCAAACTGTGTATCGAGAGGGAACTGAGTCCATGCAAGAACCTTGCCGTTAGCTTCTGCAACCATAGGATTGAGAAGCTCCTTGGATTTGCAGGTATCGAGTGCAGCTGCGCTGAGAGGAATACCGCGCTCGGAGGACATGATAGCTGTACCCTCGGGATCATTGAGGAGGTACTGGAGAAGCATTGCGGACTCAGTGGGGTGAGCTGTGTTTGCGGAAATTGCGAATGCGAGAGAAACCTTTGCAAAGCCTCCCTGATAATCGCCCATATCCTTCATGTAGTCGCCAACGATGAGCTCCTGACCTTCGTTAAGAGCGGAGTTGAACTTGGAAGCGGAGGAATCCCATTCAAAGATACCTGCATATTTGCCTTCCATCCACTTGGGGTTCTTATCGAGGGATTCTGCGCCGTCGCCGAGGATAGTAGCAATTGTAGGAATAACGTGCTTTGCTTCAAGCTCTTCAATAAAGTCAAGACCCTTTGCGATCTCCTCTGTTGTGTAGTTGAGCTGACCGTTTTCTACCCAAGCCTTGCCGTAAACGGATTCGAGGTAGTAAACCATGAGAATCATTCTGTCGTATTCACCTGCAGCGAGAGGATAATACTCATCGCCGAGATTGTTCTTGAAGGTCTCACCTGCTGCCATAAGCTCTGCAAGAGTTGTAGGAGTGGAGATGCCTGCCTTTTCAAAGGTTGTCTTGTTCCAGTAGAAGATACGTCCTGTCATGGATACGGGGATAGCTGCAAGTGCGCCGCCTACTGTACACTGATCAAGTGCAGACTGGCTGTACTGTGAAAGATCGAATGTGTCGGAAACCTTGTTAAGGTCGAGGAAGGTCTTTCCGTCGTTATTGTAGTTGAAGATCCAGTTCCAGTTAACCTGGTTTACATCGGGAGCTGTGCCTGCATAGAATGCTGTGGACATGGAATCTTCCCAGCCGGACCATGCGCCGAAGTTAGGCTCAACCTTGATGTTGGGGTTCTTTTCTGTGAAAGCATTGATAGCGTTCTGTGTTGCTTCATGTCTGGAGTCACCGCCCCACCATGAGATCTTGAGGGTAACATCTTCGCCGCTTGCGGGAGCAACTGTCTCACCGCCTGCGTTGTTGTCAGCTGCAGCGGTTGTGCCTGCAGCGTCGTTTCCGCCTGCTGTTGTTGTGTCGCCGGAATCTGCTGCGGATGTGCCGCAGGCTGTAAGTGAAGCGAGCATAGCCATGCCCATAACGCCTGCGAGAACCTTTTTAAACATTCTCATAATAAATTCTCCTTAATAAAGTTTTAAAAATTCATACGGCAAAAGCCGTACTCTCCCTGATTTTTACGGCTGCTTGCCGATATATGCGAGGATACCGCCGTCAACGTAAAGGATATGACCGTTTACGAAGTTGGAAGCGTCCGATGCGAGGAAAACTGCGGGACCGCCCAGATCCTTGGGGTCGCCCCATCTTGCGGCAGGTGTCTTTGCGATAATAAAGCTGTCGAAGGGATGACGGGAGCCGTCAGGCTGCTTTTCTCTCAGCGGAGCGGTCTGGGGAGTTGCGATATATCCGGGACCGATGCCGTTGCACTGGATATTGTATTCGCCGTACTCCGAAGCGATATTTTTTGTAAGCATTTTAAGTCCGCCCTTTGCAGCCGCATAAGCGGAAACTGTTTCACGACCAAGCTCGGACATCATTGAGCAGATGTTGATTATCTTGCCGTGACCCTTCTTTATCATTGAGGGTATAACTGCCTTTGCCACAATGAAGGGCGCATTCAGATCTACGTCAATGACCTGTCTGAACTCCGCAGCAGACATTTCGCACATAGGTATTCTCTTGATGATGCCTGCGTTATTGACAAGAATATCTATAACGCCGACTTCCTTTTCGATCTGAGCCACCATAGCGTTTACCTGCTCTTCGTTGGTAACGTCGCAGACATAGCCTTTGGCGTCGATGCCCTTTTCCTTGTATGCCGCAAGACCCTTGTCAACAAGCTCCTGCTTGATGTCGTTGAAAACTATGCTTGCACCTGCCGCAGCCATAGCCTCGGCGATTGCAAAGCCGATGCCGTAGGAAGCGCCTGTTACAAGCGCAATTTTGCCTTTAAGTGAAAACATATCCATTTCGTAAATGCCTCCTTATCTAAGATCCTGCATAGCAACTGCGTCCATATCGTCAAACGCCTGATTTTCGCCTGCCATACCCCAGATGAAAGTATATGCACGGGTACCCGAAGCGCTGTGTATCGACCAACTTGGAGAAATAACAGCTTCTTCGTTTCTCATAACGATATGACGGGTCTGTGTGGGTTCGCCCATATAGTGGAACACAACATCATCCTCGGGAACCTCAAAATAGAGGTAAACTTCCATTCTTCTGTCGTGAGTGTGACAGGGCATTGTATTCCATACGCTGCCGGGCTTAAGGGAAGTCATACCCATAACAAGCTGACAGCTCTCTACCTGTCCGGGAAGGATATATTTATTGATAACTCTGTGGTTTGAACCTTCAAGAGAGCCAAGCTCCACCTTATTCTCGGACTTTATGGTGTCGGGAGTGATAAGCACTGTGGGGTAGGTCTTGTGCGCCGGAGTGCTGTTGAAATAGAACTTTGCAGGTTCATCCGCATTGTCGCTTTCAAAGGTTATATCCTTTGAGCCCATGCCGATGTAGATGCCGTCCTTATAGCCAAGCTCGTAGACCGTGCCGTCAATGGTGATCTTACCCTTGCCGCCGATGTTTATAACACCCATTTCACGGCGCTGGAGGAAGTATTCCGCCCTTATCTCATCGCCTGCTGTGAGAACGAGAGCCTTGCCCGAGGGAACAGCCGAGCCGACGATTATTCTGTCAATGTGGCTGTAAACCGTTTTTATCTCGTTAACGCCGAAAAGGTCGCTGATAAGGAATTCCTCACGGAGCCTTTCGGTATCATAATGCTTTACATCCTTTGGAGATGATGCAGTTCTTAATTCCATAGTATATGATCTCCTTATTTTATCTCTGTACTCTGCCCGAAGCGTCGCCGCCTGCAAGTGTTTCAACTTCTTTTCTTGTTACAAGGTTGAAGTCGCCGGGGATAGTGTGCTTAAGGGCGGAAGCTGCAACGCCGAATTCGAGAGCTGCCTTGAAATCCTTGCCGTCAAGCAGACCGCAGATAACGCCGCCTGCGAAGGAATCGCCGCCGCCTACACGGTCAACGATAGGATGTATGGAGTATTCCTTAGAGTGGTAGAACTCCTTTGTTTCGCCGTTGTAGATGCAGGCAGACCAGCCGTTATCCGAAGCGGAATGTGAAACACGGAGAGAAGATATTGCGTATTTGAAGCCGAATTTTTCGACCATCTGCTCAAAAATGCTCTTGTAGCCTGCAAGTTCAAGCTCACCGCTTGTAACGTCTGTCTTGCCGGGCTTGAAGCCGAGAACAAGCTCTGCGTCCTCTTCGTTTCCTATGCAGACATCAACATACTGCATAAGCTCTGTCATTACCTTCTGAGCCTTTTCGGAGCTCCAGAGCTTCTTGCGGAAGTTAAGGTCGCAGGAAACCGTTACGCCGTGTTTCTTGGCAGCTTTGAGAGCAGCCTCCGTAAGAGCGGCAGCGGAATCGGAAATTGCAGGAGTTATTCCAGTGAAATGGAACCAGTCGGCACCCTCGAAGATCTTGTCAAAGTCGAAATCCTTTTCCGCAGCGGTGGAAATTGAGGAGTGCGCTCTGTCGTAAACTACCTTGGAAGGACGCATTGAAGAGCCTGATTCAAGGAAGTAAATGCCGAGCCTTTCGCCGCACCTTGCAATGTTCTTTGTGCAGACACCGTACTTGCGGAGTGCAGCAACAGCACATTCGCCAAGCTCGTTGTCGGGAACTGCAGTAACGAATTCTGCGTCGTGACCGTAGTTTGCAAGTGAAACAGCAACGTTTGCCTCGCCGCCGCCGTAGTTAATATCAAATTCATCCGCCTGAATGAACTTTTCGTTGTTTGGGGTGGACAATCTGAGCATGATCTCACCGAGAGTGATGACCTTCTTTGCCATTGTGATCAGATCCTTTCTTATTTCTGAACAAGATGAACGGCAAAACCGCCTATCTCGCCCTTTATATAAATTGCTTTAAGATTTCCCTTTGCATCACGCTTTTCGGTGCTGCGGTCGAACTCAACGCCTCTCTTTTCAAGGTGATATACCGCACGTTCGATGTAATTTGTGCCTATTGCGATGTGTCCGTTTGCGCCGAGATAGGGAGCCTTCATAACTTCTATGCCCGAGCCTGCAAAAACCGAGCTGTTTCCTGTCTTCTTTGCAAATCCGAAGATGCTTTCAAACTGTGAAGCTGTCTTATCGGCAGCATTTTCATCGGTCTCGTTGATCCCGATATGCTTAAGCTCAAAGCCAAGCATTTTTTCAACAGCTGCTCTTGTAAGATTTTCTATCTTGTCAAACTCACCTGCAGCGATCATATCCTTGCTCACCATCCATGAGCCGCCGCAGGCAACGATCTTGCCGAAATTAAGATATTCGATAACATTATCTGCGTTTATTCCGCCTGTAGGCATAAACTTTACGGAGGTATAAGGAGCGCTCATTGCCTTTATCATTTTAAGACCGCCTGCAGCCTCCGCAGGGAAGAATTTTACAACGTCCAGACCAAGCTCGATAGCCTGTTCAACATCGCTGGGGTTTGAACATCCGGGTACAACGGGGATATTCTTTGATGTGCAGTATGCAACCACCTTGGGGTTAAGTCCGGGGCTGACAATGAATTTTGCTCCTGCCCCAACTGCTCTGTCCACCTGCTCTGTTGTAAGCACTGTTCCTGCGCCGACAAGCAGCTCGGGGAACTTTTCGGACATTATCCTGATGCTTTCCTCCGCCGCCGCAGTTCTGAAAGTCACCTCCGCACAGGGAAGACCGCCTTTGCAGAGAGCCTTAGCAAGAGGTTCTGCGTCCTTTGCGTCATCAAGAGCGATAACGGGCACAATGCCTATTTTTGATATTTCTTCAATTACCGGATTCATTACAGCGTTACTCCTTTTTTAAAAATTGCCATATCACGATAGCCGTATATCTCGCTTCTGACCTTTTTGCCCGAAGCGACCTCCAGTACATATTTAAGGAGAAGTCCGGCAAGGTCGTCAATGGTTTTATCTTCGGCAATAGGTCCTGCGTTAAAGTCTATCCAGTTGGCTTTTTTCTCCGCAAGGGGCGTATTGCTGGAAATTTTAACAGTCGGTACAGGCGATGCAAAGGGTGTTCCTCTTCCTGTTGTGAAAAGTATCACCTGCGCACCCGAAGCCGCAAGAGCGGTGGAAGCAACAAGGTCGTTTCCGGGAGCCGAAAGAAGATTCAGACCGCTTTCCGTGACCCTTTCGCCGTACTCCAGCACGCCGCAGACCTCGCTTGTGCCTGATTTCTGTGTGCAGCCCAGGGATTTATCCTCCAGAGTTGAGATTCCGCCCTCCTTGTTTCCGGGAGAGGGATTTTCATATATGGGCTGACCTGCATTTTCAAAATAGCATTTAAAGTTGTTAACAAGGCTTACTGTTTTGTCAAAGGTTTTCTTGTCCTTTGCCCTGTTCATAAGTATTGTTTCTGCGCCGAACATTTCCGGCACCTCGGTCAGTATGGTGGTGCCGCCCTGCTCTGTGATAAGGTCGGAGAACCTGCCCACAAGGGGATTTGCGGTTATTCCCGAGAAGCCGTCCGAGCCGCCGCATTTAAGTCCCACAACAAGTTTTCCTGCGCTGACCTTTGTACGCTCGAAGCTGCCTGCATATTCCGCAAGCTCTGTCAGAAGCTTCATTCCTTCTTCAAGCTCATCCTCAAAGTCCTGACATTTAAGGAACTTCACACGCTTCGGGTCGTATTCGCCTATGTAATCTTTTAATATTTCTATGCCGCTGTTTTCGCAGCCAAGTCCAACAACAAGCACACCGCCTGCGTTGGGGTGGTTTACGATACCGGCAAGTATCTTTCTTGTATTTTCCTGATCCTCTCCAAGCTGAGAACAGCCGTAAGGATGCTTGAATGCGGCAACTGCTTCAATAGAACCCTTTACAAGAGAAGCCGCTCTTTTTTCAAGCTCCCCCGCTATTCCGTTTACGCAGCCAACCGTGGGAACTATCCATATCTCGTTTCTTGTGCCCACGCTGCCGTTTTCCCTCAGAAAACCATCATACCGGAGAGGGAACGTTTCATCGTGCTTTCTCCGTGACTTTACAGGCTCGTAGCTGTAATCTACAAGCCCCGAAAGAGCTGTTTTAAGGTTGTGGGTGTGTACCCATTCTCCCGGCTGTATATCTGCGGATGCGTTTCCTATGGGGTAGCCGTATTTTATAACGGGAGAAGCCGCCGATATGGGAGCAAGCGCAATTTTATGTCCGGCAGGTATCCGCTGAAGCACCTCGATATTTCTGCCGCCTGCGCTTACGACCATTCCCTTTTTCAAGGTTTCAACCGCAACCGCAACGTTGTCATTATCGTTAATTTTAATAATTTCCACGATATAACTCCTTATATTATATCAGCCAAAATATTTTTCAAGAGTTTTTCTCATGCCAATGCTTCTTATATCGCTTATGTAAGCGCTTACTTTTTGAACGGCGCCGCTGTATTCTCTCAGATCTGTGCCCCAGAAGCCTGTGTTTCCGAGAACTCTGTCAGCCAGTTCTTCGGGAGAAAGCTGCGAATTTTCAGCAAAGAATTCAAGCACCGCTTTATCATCCTTGATAAGATATTCTTCGCTGCCTCTGTGTCCGATAAGTGCGCCGTCCCGTATCTCCGTTCCGCTGTAAAAGGCGATAAGCGCTGCAAGGGAGAATGTGAGATGCTCGGGGAGAGTGCCTTTTCTTTTTATGTATTCCGTAAAGCTGGGCATACATCTTGCTTTCCATTTTGAAACGCTGTTAAGCGAGATAGCCAGCAGAGAATGCTTTATAAAAGGATTTCTGAAGCGATCCGTTACCGCCTCCGCAAAATCCGTCAGATCCTTTTCGGGAAGGTCAAGAGTAGGTATTACCTCGTCAAATATGGTGGATCTCATAAAGCGGTAAACCGTTTCATCGTTCATGGATTCGCCCACATAATCGTTTCCCGCAAGATATGAAGCAAGCACGAAGGAGGTGTGCGCACCGTTGAGTATACGCACCTTGCGCTGCTTGTAGGGCTTGTGGTTATCGGTGAAGATAACGGGCAGTCCCGCCTTTTCAAAGGGCAGCTCGCCGCTTATATCACGCTTTGATTCAATTACCCAAAGTGCAAAGGGTTCGCCCGTAACAAGGAGCTTATCCTCATAGCCGAATTCTTCAAATATCTGCTTATCCTCATCTCTCGGATAGCCGGTAACTATTCTGTCAACAAGAGTGCTTGTGAAAACGCAGGCTTCGTCAAGCCACTTTGTAAAACCGCTTTCAATATCCCACGCCTTTGCAAGAGCCTTAACGCAGCGTTCAAGCTCTGCGCCGTTGTTGTCGATAAGCTCCACGGGAAGGATTATCAGGCCCTTGCTTACATCGCCGTCAAAATGCTTATAGCGTTCGTAAAGGAACTTTGTCAGCTTTGCCGGGTAGCTTTTGGGCGGCTCCATTTCAAGCTTATCGTTAAGGTCAAGAACGATGCCTGCCTCTGTTGTGTTGGATACTACGAACCGCAGGCTGTCCAGCTTTGCAAGCTCGGCATATTCCTTGTAATTTTCATGAGCGGCAGCCGTACCGCTTACGCTTGTAACTATTCTTTTCTTAATGGTCTCTGTTCCGTTTTCAAGACCTCTGAGGTAAACTGTATAAAGTCCGTCCTGCTTTTCAAACTGTTCAAGCGAACCGAATTCGATAGGCTTTACCAGAACGATGTCTCCGTTAAAATCAGTCTTTTCATTAAGAATGTCTATCATATAGTCCACAAAAGCTCTCAGGAAATTGCCTTCGCCGAACTGCACGACCTTAACAGGACGCTTTTTTCTTTCCGTTACTGCCTCGTTAATTGTTTTCACCTAAAACCCCTCTTTATCAGTTAATATTTTATTTAGTCAGTTTCATCAGCTTAATTTGATCCATTCTGTGGAAGCGCTTACAATTCAACGTGTGCACCGCCGGGAAATGACGTTCCGAATGCGCAGCCTCCTCTGTGTTTTGCTGCGCATTCATACACATCATTCAGGAAAAAGGTGGTGAAGAATATAAGAATTTCGTAATTTGCTGTAAACTAAATTTTATAATGTAACCGCTTTCATTTTTAAATTATAACGTCAAAGTAATTAAATGTCAATATTTTTATTTTAAATTTATATATTATTACAATATTGTTAAGTATCTTTTGGCTATATCAAACAATATTAGTAAAATCGTATTGATTTTGTTTTTAGAGTGAGTTATAATAAATTGCATAGAAATGTAAATGCTTACATTAGCTTTGCATAAACTTTTACATAAATCTTGAAACATACTACTTATTCTTTCATAAACAATCATAGGGAAAGGAACCTTAAACCGTGAATATATACGATATTTCAAAAAAGACCGGCGTTTCAATAGCGACTGTTTCAAGAGTTATCAACGGCAGCGCCAATGTAAGCGAGAAAACACGTTCAAAGGTGCTTGCCGCCATTGACGAGCTGGGATATACCCCGAACGTCTTTGCAAGAGGGTTGGGTCTTAACACCATGAAGACCATAGGCATAATGTGCGCCGATTCCTCCGACCCGTACCTTGCCCGTGCGGTCTACCATATTGAACAGGATCTGCGCAAGAACAACTATGACTCGCTCCTCTCCTGCACAGGCTACGACCATGACGTTAAGGAAAAATGTATGACAATGCTCCTTTCAAAAAGAGTGGACGCAGTTGTGCTTGTGGGTTCAAACTATATCGAAAAAGACGAGCAGCAGAACAATTATATAAAAAACGCCGCAGACACGGTGCCAGTAATGATAGTAAACGGCGTTCTGAACACTCCCAACGTTTACTGCACCGTCTGCGATGACCGTGCCGCAATTTATGAGGTGACGGAAAACTTTATCAGGAGCGGCAGACGGGATCTTCTGTATATTTACAACTCCCATTCATACAGCGGAACAAAAAAGCTGGACGGTTTCCGTGCCGCCGCAAAGGACGCAGGTATTGCTCTGCCTGAGGAACGTATGCATTTTATAAACTCCCACAATGTGACCGTGCAGAGTGCCAAACAAGCCGTTGCCGAAATTGCGGAAAAGGGCATAAAATTTGACGGCGTTATCACCTCGGACGATATAATCGCAGTCGGAGTGCTGAAATACGCCCGTGACGCAGGCATAACCGTTCCGGATGAGCTTTTTGTGGCAGGCTATAACAACTTTGATATTTCCGAATGCTGCGAGCCTGAGCTTACTTCGGTGGACAACAAGCTGGAGACCCTTTGCCGCCACTGCGTTTCAACCCTTATGGATATTTTGTCCGACGACGGGTCTTTACCGAAAAAAACTGTGTTCTCCGCAGAAATAATCGAACGTTCAACAACAAAATTTACTAAATAAACGAAAGGAATTCTTCAAAATGAAAAAATTTATGGATAAGGATTTTCTTCTGACAACTCCTGCAGCAAAAACACTTTTTCACGACTATGCGGCAAAGCAGCCTATCATTGACTATCACTGCCACATAAATCCCCGTGAGATCGCCGAGGACAGAAAATTTGAGAATATCACTCAGGTATGGCTTGGGGGCGACCACTATAAATGGCGTCTTATGCGTTCTGCAGGAGTTGAGGAAAAATACATAACCGGCGACGCTTCCGACAGAGAGAAGTTCCAGAAGTGGGCGGAGGTCCTGGGAAGGGCTGTGGGCAATCCCCTTCTCCATTGGAGCCACCTTGAGCTGCAGCGCTATTTCGGATATGACGGCGTTCTCAACGGCAGTACCGCAGAGGAAGTATGGCAGCTTTGCAACAAAAAACTTGCCGAACCGGGTATGAGCGTAAGAGGACTTATAAAGCAGTCGGGAGTTGAGGTCATCTGCACCACCGACGACCCTGCGGATTCCCTTGAATGGCACAAAAAGCTTGCCGAGGACAGCAGCTTTGATACAAAGGTATATCCTGCATGGCGCCCCGACAAGGCTATGAATATCGAAAAGCCCGAATTTACCTCCTATATTGCAAAACTTGCCGAAGTAAGCGGCGTTGAAATACACAGCTTTGCAGACTTGAAGAAGGCGCTTTGTGCAAGAATGGATTTCTTCGGTGAAATGAACTGCCGTGTTTCCGACCATGCCCTTGAATATGTATATTTTTCTCCCATATCGGACAGCGAAGCGGAAGAAATTTTCTCAAAGCGCATAAACGGCGGAGAGGTTTCTGCGGAAGAAGCAGCAAGCTACAAAACAATGTTTATGCTGTTCTGCGGAAGAGAATACAGCCGCAGAGGCTGGGTAATGCAGCTCCACTACGGCACAAAGCGTGACAACAACACACTTCAGTATAAAAAGCTGGGTCCCGACACGGGCTATGACTGCATAAACAACTATGCACCCTCCTCCCTGACCGCCGATTTCCTTAACGCTCTCGAATGTGAAAACGCATTGCCCAAGACTATTATATACAGCCTTAACCCCAATGATAACCAGGCAATAGATACCATTCTCGGCTGCTTCCAGAGTTCGGAGGCGGTAGGAAAGATACAGCACGGTTCCGCATGGTGGTTCAACGACCACAAGACGGGAATGCGCGAACAGCTCATTTCTCTTGGCAATCTGGGCTATCTTGCAGGCTTTGTGGGTATGCTTACCGATTCAAGAAGCTTCCTTTCCTACCCTCGTCATGAATATTTCAGACGTATCCTCTGCGGCTTCTTCGGCGAGCTTGTTGAAAACGGCGAATATCCCGACGATATGGCGGCTCTCGGCGAGATCGTCAGCGATATTTCCTACGGCAACGCAAAAAAATACTTTAATTTCTGATACCTCCAATAACTATGCCACACTTCAAGTCATAAAAGGTGCGGCGTAATTTTTTTGAAAGGTTTATTATGGCAGATATAAAACGCTTTAAAAGCGATGAAGAATTCCGTGAATTTGCGCTTAATGGCAATATGCGCAGCGTTATCGCATATGTTTCGCTGCCGCTGATGATTTATCAGGGACTTATGCAGCTGTTCAAAATATTGGACACCGTTATGGCGGCTCATATCGGCTCGGGAACGGTGTCCTCAATTGCATATATCTCACAGATAAGTTTCCTTATTTCCGCTGTGGGCACAGGACTTTCCATCGGCGGCGGAATGAAGATAAGCGAAGCCTACGGTGCAGGAGATTACGGTCTTGTAAAAAAGCGTGTAAGCACGGTCTATGCAATGTGCGGAATTGCCGGAGCGCTGGTGCTGTGCCTTATACCCTTTGCGGAGAGCTTTCTCCGTCTTAACGGCACCACCGAAAGCATGATAAAAGCAGGCGCAGAATATTTTACGGTGGAGCTTATTGCAATTGTGCTGAACTTTTTTAATTCGGTATATATTGCCGTGGAACGTTCAAGGGGCAACTCACGGCTCATACTGCGGCTGAACTTTATCGTTCTGTCTGTGAAGCTGGCGCTTACCGCATTTTTTGTGTATGTACTTGACGGAGAAGCGGTAATGATAGCTGCCGCAACGCTTATTTCGCAGGGGATATTCTTTCTCTTTGCGCTGCGGAAGATATGCGACAGGACAAGTCCCTTCGGCTTTTCCCTTTCCGCCGTCAGCTTCGGCAGAAATGCGGCTCTCCCCGTTATAAAAACCGCTGCCCCTGCAGCCGTGGAACGTGCCGCCTTTGCTTACGGCAAGCTCATTGCAAATTCCATGTGTACGATATACGGAGATTCCACCGTCGGCGCTCTCGGCGTGTCAAACAACATTGACGGACTTGCCACTAACCTGCAGAACGGATTTCAGGAGGGAGCTTCCTCGATAATAAGCCAGAATATCGGCGCAGGAAAGCATGACCGTGCCCTTGCGGCATTCCGTGAGACCCTTATTATAAATATAGCCATAGGAACGGTATTCCTTGCAGCCGTACTGCTGAATTTTGACTTTATATGCGGCTTGTTTTCCGGCGGCGACGACGAATTCAAGGAGCTTATAAAAAGCGTGACTAAATACGAGGTGCCGGGTATGATAACTCTTGGGATAAACGCCGCAGTAATGGCGCTTTTGTACGGATACGGCTACACAAAGCTCACTCTTATGCTGAACGCAGCAAGGATATTTGTGTTCCGTGTGCCTGTGCTGTGGTATCTGCAGAATTATACCGACCTTGGCAGTGAAAGTGCAGGCATTATGATGCTTGTCAGCAATATTTCCGTGGGTATACTGGCTGCGGTCACAGCTGCTGTCGTTATAAAAAGGATAAAGAAGAAATATATGTGGAAGGAGACGAAAAAATGACAGTTGTTTCACAGGACGGCAGCGGAGATCTCACTTCGGTTGCGGAGGCGGTAAAAGCGGCGAAAAGAAATGATATTATTTTTGTCAAAAAGGGCGTTTACCGTGAACGTGTGGAGGTGCTTACCCCCGACATAACGCTTATCGGTGAGGATAAAGACGAAACCATCATCGAATACGGTATGTATGCAAGAATGATGCAGGACGGCGAAAAGCTGGGAACATTCCGTTCCTATACCCTTCTTGCCAACGCAGACGGCTTCAGCTGTAAAAATATGACTGTCGCAAACACGGCAGGCTTCGGCGAAAAGGTGGGTCAGGCTGTTGCCGTTTATGCCGAGGGCGACCGTATTTCCTTTGAAAACTGCCGTCTTCTCGGGCATCAGGACACGCTTTTTACAGGTCCGCTCCCCTACAAGGAGATCGAAAAGGGCGGATTCAGAGGCCCTACGGAATTTGCCGAAAGAAGGGTCGGCAAGCAGCTTTACCGCAGCTGCTATATCGAGGGAGAAGTGGACTTTATTTTCGGCAGCGCAGCAGCGACCTTTGAGGACTGCGAGCTTTTTTCCCTTGACTGCGGCAAAGAGGTCAACGGTTACGTCACCGCCGCTTCAACATACCAAGGTGAGCCTGACGGATATATTTTCAAAAACTGCCGCTTTACGGGAAACTGTCCCGAGGAAACTGTATACCTTGGACGTCCGTGGCGAAACTATGCAAAAACGGTGCTGATAAACTGCGAACTGGGCGCTCACATAAAGCGTGAGGGCTTTCACGACTGGAACAAAGCCGATGCCCGCGATACGGTGTTTTACGCCTTGAAGGACTGCTTCGGCGAGGGTTACCGTCCCGACGGACTTGCACCCTTTGTAAAGCTGCTGTGACCCGTTCACGACACTGTTCCTGCAATTTAATACTAATCCTCATTTAACCTGTAGATAAATTGGGCAGCTATAATTGCACCACTCATCGTCAAGCTCCCTTGCCGTGCGACAGCACGCCTGTGGTCGCTTTCCTTGATTGGAGCAATTCTATCTACCAACTTTATCCACCGAACAAATGAGGATTAGTATAACCTATGGATAAATGGTTATTAGTATAAAAGCAAAGCAAGCAAAGAAAAAATCCAAAGGCGCAATTCACATCAGAAATCGGAACGAACCAAGTAATGTGCTATATAACACAAAACTTGTGGAACCGACTTATGTGAATTGCGCCTGTTTCTAACCCGTAAAAACAAAGTCACCCTCGGATAAAAATATACTGAACGTAGCGAAGTATATTTTTATCCGACACGGCAAACTATGGCACCATTACCCCGACAAAGCCTGTTAAACCGCACTAAAATCGTTGACCCACGGGCGCACACTGTGCGCCCCTACAGAAAAATGTGAAAAATGCTGATTTTGTGCGGAAAACTACCGGCAAAATATGCTGTGTCGGATGAAATGCACATCGCTTCGCTGTCGGGACTTTTATTCTGCTATACTTTCAATGCCTACAGCCGTATCAACGTCTGCTTCATAATCTACGCCGTCAACGTCAAATCCGAATATCTCGCTGAAATCACGCTGATAGCCTGCAATATCCGCACATTCGTCAAGGTTGTCCCCGTTTATCTTATCCCAGAGACCGGACACCTCTTTCTGTATCTCCGGACGCATTTCCCAGTCGTCCATACGGATAAGTCCCTCGCTGTCCGTTTCAATGCTTCCTCCGCCGTAAACCTTCTTGGAGAAAAGTCTCTGCATCTGCTCGATACAGCCTTCATGAAGTCCTGCCTTCTTCATTACCTTATAAAGAATGGAAATGTAAAGGGGAACAATGGGTATTGCGGAGCTTGACTGTGTAACAAGCGCCTTGTTTACCGAAACGTAAGCCGTTACGCCGGGAACTTCTGCGGTTATCTGCTTTGCCGTTGCCGCAAGGTGAGCCTTTGCTCTGCCTATGGAGCCTTCGTAATACATAGGGTGTGTAAGCTCGGGTCCGATATAGGAATAAGCAAGTGTAATTGCGTTATCTTCAAGCACTCCTGCGGCTTTGAGCTGCTTTACCCAGTCCAGCCAGTCCTCACCGCCCATTACCTTAACGGTAGCGTCGATCTCCTCGTCTGTTGCAGGGTCGATGGTAACGTCGGAAACGGTCATATTTTTAAGGTCGATTGTCTTGTTGGTGTAGCTTGCGCCTGTGGTTTTAAGCACGGAGGATACCGTTGTTCCGTCAGCAAGGGTTCTTCTCGGAGCGGCAAGGCTGTACACAAGCAGGTCTATCTTGCCCAGATCCTTTTTGATAAGCTCGATAACCTCGGCCTTTATGCCCTGAGAGAAAGCATCGCCGTTTATTGTTTTTGCATAAAGTCCTTCTGCGTGAGCGTATTTTTCAAAAGCGGCGGTATTGTACCAGCCTGCGGAGCCTGTTCTGCCCTCGCTGCCCGGCTTGTCGAAAATAACGCCCAAGGTTGCAGCACCGCAGGAAAAGGCTGCGGAAATTCTTGAAGCAAGACCGTAGCCCATGGAAGAGCCTATAACAAGCACCTTTTTAGCACCCTCTGTCTTTCCCTGAGCCTTGACATAATCTATTTGCGCCTTAACTGCTGCGTCACAGCCGACCGGGTGCGCCGTTGTGCAGATAAAGCCTCTTATCTTAGGTTTAACTATCATAACGTTTCTCCTTTTTTTATTAAGACTAATGATACAGTTTGATTTTACCACATTTTTATACTAAAATCAAGAGAAAGTTTTTTATTGAGTTTGGAGTGTGGAGAGTGAAGAGTGGAGTTGTTTTTGAATGTGGAATTATTTTTAATTTGGAATGTGGAAAGTTGAAAGTGGAATTATGGTATCGCCTGCGGCGATGTTATTTTCAAATTAATTTTTAAATTCGTGAGCGAAGCGAACATCTTAATTATTCATTATTCACTATTCATTCTTCATTATTCATTAAAGCGCAGCGCCCATAATTCCACTTTCAACTTTCAACTTTCCACATTCAATAACAACTCCACTCTCCACTCTTCACTCTCCAAACTTTATACAATTTGGTGTTGATAATTTATCGGCTTTGTGATAAAATTAGTGAAGCGCTGCTTTGCTTTGCGGCAATATTATTATAAAGGCGGTATAAAATGGGAAGAAAAATATTGAATCCGGGAACGCTGCTGTCGCCGCTGCCTGCGGTAATGGTGTCCTGTGGAACACTTGAAAAAGCAAATATACTGACTGTTGCGTGGACGGGCATTATAAACACCAAGCCGCCTATGACCTATATCTCCGTCCGTCCCTCCCGTCATTCCTACGGCATTATAAAGGAGTCGGGGGAATTCGTTATAAACCTTACCACCTCAAAGCTGGTGCGTGAAGCAGACCTCTGCGGCGTAAAAAGCGGACGGGATATGGACAAGGCGGCAAAATGCGGTCTGCACCTTGAAGCGGCAGGCACGGTGACCGCTCCCGTTATTGCCGAAAGCCCTCTTTCCCTTGAGTGTAAAGTGGTGGAAATAAAGCCTCTGGGCACACACGATATGTTCATTGCCGAAATTACCGCCGTAAACGCCGATGAACGCTATATCGACAGCAAGGGCAAGATAAATCTTCAGCAGGCAGGACTTATGGCGTACTCCCACGGCGAATATTTCTCCCTTGGCAGAAAGCTGGGAGAGTTCGGCTATTCCGTTGCAAAAAAGCAGAAAAACAAGTCCTACAACCGTCCTCAGACGGTCAGCAAGAGGTGAGCATATGGCAGGAAAAAGCGGTTTTCAGCGGCTTGACAAGTTTTTGTCCGCACAACTCGGCATTTCACGGAACGATGCAAAGGAGCTTATCAAAAAACGCCTTGTGACCGTCAACGGAACGGTGGGCAAGCTCTATGATATGAAGATAGACCCCGAAAATGATAAAATAACCGCCGAGGGCAAAGAAGTGGTCTACCGAAAGCATCTTTATATAATGATGAACAAGCCTCAGGGCGTGGTCTGCTCAACAAAGGACGGCGAATCACGGACTGTGCTGGAGCTTCTGCCGCCCGAGCTGCGCAGGAACGGTTTGTTCCCTGCAGGCAGGCTTGACAAGGATACCGAAGGCTTCGTTTTCATTACCGATGACGGTGTTCTTGCACACAATATCCTTTCACCCAAGCATCATGTCAGCAAGGTGTATTTCGCACGCTTTGAAAAGGAAGCGGAGGACAGCTATATTTCCGCCTTTGAAAAGGGTCTTGAAATAGACGGCGGAGATGTCTGCCTTCCCGCAAAAATAGAAATTCTTGACAACAGGCATGAGGCGCTCATAACCATTGCCGAGGGTATGTACCACCAGATAAAGCGTATGGCGGAGGCTGTGGGCAACAAGATAGTGTATTTAAAGCGGATACGCATCGGAGGAGTGGAACTTGACGAAAATCTTGCGCTTGGCGAATGTCGGGAAATGTTGCACAAAGAAATTGAAAATATTTATACAAGTTTTTTGGAATAAAATGGATTAATCGTTTGTCCTGTTAATTTTTCGTCAAACTAAATAAATTACTTTTTATAAGTTTAGTCAATAAGTGACTTGAAATTTACTGCGGAAATTTGGTATTATATTATCATAGCCGAGAGTACGAGAGATTTTCGGCAAGACTATTTATTTTGGGAGGTCCGCTAATTATGGCAAGTTTGTCTCTTCGCTCAATTTATAAGAAATACCCCGGCGGTGTTGTTGCCGTTTCAGACGTTAACCTTGAAATCAAGGATAAGGAGTTCATCATCCTCGTAGGTCCTTCAGGATGCGGTAAGTCTACAACTCTTCGTATGATCGCAGGTCTTGAAGAAATTTCCGAAGGTGAGCTTTACATCGGCGACCGTCTTGTTAACGATGTTGCTCCTAAGGACAGAGATATTGCGATGGTTTTCCAGAACTACGCTCTGTATCCTCATATGACAGTTTTCGAGAATATGGCTTTCGGTCTTAAGCTCCGTAAGGTTCCTAAGGACGAGATCAGCCGTAAGGTTGAAGAAGCTGCAAGAATCCTCGATATTTCCCACCTTCTCGACAGAAAGCCGAAGGCTCTCTCCGGCGGTCAGAGACAGCGTGTTGCTCTCGGTCGTGCAATCGTTCGTGAGCCTCAGGTATTCCTCCTCGACGAGCCTCTTTCCAACCTGGATGCTAAGCTCCGTGCTCAGATGAGAACTGAGATCTCCAAGCTCCACCAGAAGCTGGGTACTACATTTATCTACGTTACACATGACCAGACAGAAGCTATGACAATGGGTGACAGAATCGTTGTTATGAAGGACGGCTTCATTCAGCAGGTAGACTCTCCTCAGAACCTTTACACAAACCCTGTTAACCTCTTCGTTGCAGGCTTCATGGGTTCTCCTCAGATGAACTTTGTTGACGCTGTTCTCAGAAAGATCGAAGGCAAGTACACTATCGAATTCGGTTCCGAAGACACTAAGACCTCCAGAGGCAAGAAGTATTATATCGAGCTTCCCGAGTCCAAGGTTGACGAGTCTGTTCTCGGCGACTATGTTGACAAGGAGATCATTTTCGGTATCCGTCCCGAAGATATTCACGATGAGGAAATGTTCCTCTCCGCTGCAACCACAGGCGTTATCGACGCTGACGTTGAGATCACCGAAATGATGGGTGCTGAAACATACCTTTACCTCAACTGCGAAGGTATTTCCTTCACTGCAAGAGTTGATCCCAGATCTACAGCTCGTCCTCAGGACAACATCAAGGTTGCTATCGATCCTAACAAGATCCACATCTTCGACAAGGAAACAGAAAAGACTATCGTTAACTGATTTCTTTCCTGTACATAAAAACAAATTCAAGGCTGTCGGTTTTCCGGCAGCCTTTTTGTTTTCAATGTGGGATTTGGAAAGTTGAAAGTTAAAATTTTTACTGCCTGTTAACGGACAAAGTGCAGGTGCGGAATCTGTTTTTATACTAATAACCATTTGTTCTATGGATAAAGACGGTGGATAGAATACGACCAATCAAGGAAAACGACCGCAGGCAGGCTGCCGCCTGTCAAGGGAGTTTGACGCAGAGTGGGCGTATTATAGCCGCCGTATTTTATC
>JALEJQ010000048.1 GCA_022769565.1 Oscillospiraceae bacterium | reverse complement strand
GGTCTGTCGGTCAGCCCCTCTGTCACTTCGTGACACCTCCCCTCACAGGGGGAGATCACGCCTGTCAAGGGAGTTTGACGCAGAGTGGGCGTATTATAGCCGCCGTATTTTATCCATAGGTTAAATGGTTATTAGTATTATAACAGCCCGGAAAATTTCGGCTTTCTCGGGCTGAATTTTTGTGCAAACAAGTTAAAATTATGTTAATTGCTGTGCAGAGAAAAAAATAAATTGACAGAACGGGAAAAAAAGTGTATAATTTATAATGCTCCGTGAAAGCTAACCACAAGGAGCGGATATTATATGAATCAAAAGGAGTGAAAAGAATGGACGCGGGAAGTAACGGTATAAAACCCCGAAGTTTCGGCTTCGGAACAGCGGAGCTTTCCGTATTCGTTCCGTAAGCCCTTTAGTGTTTTATACCTCCGTATTTATTAAAATAAGGAGGGGTGTCCGATGGACAAGGAACTGGCTGTAAGCCTTATCAAAGAAAAAAAATTCGCTCAGCTCAAAAACGAGCTGCAGGAGATGAATCCTGCGGATATTGCGGTGCTTGTAGAGGAAATGGATGACTTCGACGAGTTCGGTGAAAGGGAGCTTACTCTGCTTTACAGGATTCTCCCGAAGGAGCTTGCCGCAGAGGTTTTCTCCTACATGGACAGCCATATGCAGATGGTGCTTATCAACGCATTCTCCGATAAGGAGCTCAGGGACGTTATCGATGAGCTGTACCTCGACGATACCGTTGACATTATCGAAGAAATGCCGGCAAACGTTGTTTCAAGAATACTTAAAAACACCGATGCCGACACAAGGAAGCAGATAAACGAGCTGCTCAATTATCCCAAGGACAGCGCAGGCTCAGTTATGACTACGGAGTTTGTGTATCTGCAGAAGGATTCAACCGTTAAGGAAGCCTTCGACCAGATAAGGCATATCGGCGTTGTCAAGGAAACGGTCTATACCTGCTACGTTACGGAAAGCCGCAAGCTGGTGGGCGTTGTTACCGTTCTGGATATGCTTGTTTCCGATTATGAGACCCGTATCGAAGACATTATGGAGACCAACGTTATCAGCGTTCAGACCCATGACGACCAGGAGACCGCCGCTCAGATGCTTTCAAAGTACGACCTTGCGGCGATACCCGTTGTTGACGGTGAGAACCGTATCGTGGGTATCCTGACCTTCGACGACGCTATGGACGTCATCCGTGACGAGGATACGGAGGATATCGAAAAAATGGCGGCTATGCTGCCTTCCGAAAGACCCTATATGAAAACGGGCATTTTCAGCATTTACAGGCAAAGAATACCCTGGCTCATGTTGCTGATGATATCTGCCACCTTTACGGGAATGATACTTACGCACTTTGAAAGCGCTCTGGCGGTAGTGCCTGCGCTTACGGCGTTTATACCTATGCTTATGGATACCGGAGGAAATTCCGGCGGTCAGGCTTCGGTAACCATTATCCGCGGACTTTCACTTAACGAGATAAGCTTCAGAGATATTTTCAAGGTAATGTGGAAGGAGCTTCGGGTAGGTATGCTGTGCGCTGTGACTATCGCAGTGCTGGTTTTTGCAAAGGTAATGGTCATAGACCGCAAGAGCATTGAAATTGCGGCAATAGTTTCGGCGACTATGTTTTTTGTAATAGTTGTGGCAAAGCTGGTGGGCTGTACGCTGCCTATGCTGGCGAAGAAAATAGGCTTTGACCCTGCGGTAATGGCAAGCCCGTTTATAACAACTATCGTTGACGCACTTTCGCTGCTCGTATATTTCTTTATCGCTTCAAGTGTGCTCGGATTTTAATGCAAAAATAATGACCCGAACGGAAATTTTCCTTTCGGGTCTTATATTAATAACCATTTGTTCTATGGATAAAGACGGCGGATAGAATACGTCCAATCAGGTAAACTTGTTTACCTTGAAGACGACTGCAGGCAGGCTGCCGCCTGTCAAAGGAGTTTGACGCAGAGTGGACGTATTATAGTCGCCGTATTTTATCCATAGGTTAAATGGTTATTAGTATTATATTTCCTTATATGTAATTATAGAAAGGTTTTTTGCATAAAATTCTAAGTGCAATTGATAATTTTTTGACAAAATTTTGTTATTTTCAGAAAAAAACTATTGCAAATGTGGAAAACAGTGCTATAATATATACAATAGATCATTAAATTGACAGGGGGATCAGTATATGTCTGATATTATGGCTATCGGCGAAATGCTGGTAGATTTTACAAAAGAAACAACCGATAAGGGGGAAATAGTTTACAGACAGAACGCCGGAGGCGCTCCGGCAAATGTTGCGGTAATGGCGGCAAAGCTGGGTACGACCTCGGGATTTATCGGAAAAGTGGGCAGGGATATGTTCGGAAAATACCTTAAAGACGTCCTTGCCAAAAATAAGGTCAATACCGATGGCCTTGTTCTGGACAGCAAATATTCCACCACCCTTGCTTTTATAGACAAGAACGAAGACGGCGAAAGAGAATATGTTTTTTACCGCAATAATGCGGCTGACGCAAATATGGCTTACAGCGAGGTAAGGAAAAAACTTATCGACGGCTGTAAAATACTGCATTTCGGCTCACTTATGCTTACCCATGAGCCCTCAAAGTCTGCGGCGGCCCTTTCTGTGGAGTACGCAAAGCAGCAGGGCAAGATAATTTCCTACGACCCCAACTGGAGGGAGAAGCTCTGGAATTCAAGAGCAGAGGCTATGCAGGCAATGCAGAGCGTTCTGAAGCTTGTTGATATCGTAAAAGTGTCCGAGGAGGAGCTTCAGGTGCTTACCGACTGCGGAAATATGATACCTGCCATAGCAAAGCTGCTGGGACAGGGAATAAAGATAATCTGCATCACACAGGGAGCAAAAGGCTGCGTTATCGCCACCAGACAGGGCATTGAATCGGTTCACGCCTTCAAGACCGAAACGGTCGATACTCTCGGCGCAGGAGACAGCTTCTTCGGTGCGTTCCTGTCACAGATAGTTAAGTCGGGCAAGAGCCTTGAAGAGCTGGAAATGAGCGACCTTACTGGGTTTGCTCTTTACGCCAACGCCTGCGGAGCGTTAAGCTCCACCAAGCCGGGAGCTATCCCTGCCATGCCGGAGGAAGCCGAGATACTCGACCTTATCAAAAACGGCAAGGTGCTTATGTAACCGTATATAACAGCAAAAACGGACCCGTACATTGTTTTTGTACGGGTCCGTTCACTATTTTTAGCATAGATCACACCAAGTCGGGATAAATTGCTTTTATACTAATAACCATTTGTTCTATGGATAAAGACGGCGGATAGAATACGTCCAATCAGGTAAACTTGTTTACCTTGAAGACGACTGCAGGCAGGCTGGCGCCTGTCAAAGGAGTTTGACGCAGTGTAAAAAGCAGACAAGGCGGAATACCGTCTGTCTGCTTAATAATATAATGCCTTAAAAGACAGGCTTTTATTCCTCTTTTTCGGAAGTTTCCGTAGTTCCGAGGGTGTTCTGATAAGCCGCATTGTCAAACCAGCTGTCAAGAACGTCTGCGGATATGGAATAACCCTTGCTTGTTCTGACGTATTCGTTTATTTCTCCTGAGGTAATAAGGTTTACTATCTCTTCTTTGGAAAGATTAAGGTATTCCGCAGCTTCGTCCTCGGTAAGATATTTTTTCTGACCGAAGCTCATATTTTCGGGAACGTTGTATGTATTGGAATCGGCAAAGGTCTTTTCCGACATGGTCTTGTTAAGCTTTCTTATTCCTCCGCCAATATTTATTCCTGCAATAAGTATGCATATGCCGAGAAATATCGCACCGATAATATTTCCGTTTATTCCGCTGCGGTGGGGAGCCTTGTTCTGATTTGAAGCCATGATATACAACCTCCGTAATTATTACTTTATTCTGATCTCTTGACCGAGGCAGAAGGAGTAAAGGTAAGCCTCCTTGACCCTTTTGCCGAATATCTTTTCCAAAGCAGCGCTGTAAAGACAGAGCTGGCGGCGGTATCTGTCAGCAAGCACCTCAGGGTCGCTTACACGGTCGGTCTTGTAGTCCGTAAGCACGATGCAGCCGTCCTCCTCGAACATACAGTCCGCAATTCCCTGAAGCATACCGTTGGTATTATTATACTCCAATACCAGCTCATCGTCAAGACCAAGACGGGATATTTCGATAAGAAATTTCTGCTCACGCTTTATTTCGCCCGATTTTTTCATTCTTGCGTAAAGCTCCGAGGAGAAAAAAGTGTGCAGCTGACCGTAATCAAGGGAATTCTTTTCCTGCTCGCTGAGAATTCCCTTTTCCGTAAGCAGCTGTGCCTGTCCTTTGGGGTCTGTTTCCGCAAGAGCGTAATCCGCATACTGCATAAAGGTGTGCATGGCGGTTCCTTTTTCTGCAGCGGTAAGGCGGTTCTTGTCTGCGTAAAATTCGGGACGGCGGAGGAATATACCGTTACTTTCGCTTTTTGCGATCTCCGTGATAGTCAGCTTTGCCGGAGTTTCCGGCAGACGGCTGTCATAGCAGAAATTGAAGCCGTCAAGAAGGCTTCGCACGCTTTCCTCATCGGGCAGTACCTTCATCTTTTCCGCAGTGCCTTCCTTTTCTTCTTCCGCAGCTGAGGAAGATATTTTTATCCGTGCCTTGCTGCTGCGGATGGGAACTTCAAAATCGCTTTGTATCTTAGAGCCTGTGGGGTGTGTGAGCAGCGCCGCAAGGAGCCAGTCCAGCATTGAAAGAGCGGAAGAAGCCGCAGCGTCCGCAGCTCCGCCCGAAGCAGCAATAGCCGTGCATACGGTCGCAATGCGCTTTGCGGTCTTGTCGTTGTCGGGAACGGTGATAAAAAGCTGTTCCTTCGCTCTTGTAAGGGCAACGTAAAGCAGGCGCATTTCCTCGCTTACCGTGTCCTGCCTGTTGATGCGGCTTATAACATACTGTGGGAAGGAATTGTACAGCTTGAGCTGTTTTCTATCCTGTATCTTGAAGCCTATGCCGTAGTCAAGGTTAAGCTGCATACGGGCGTTGACATCGGAAAGATTAAAGGATTTAGATGTTCCGCAGAGGAACACAAAGGGATATTCAAGACCCTTTGACTTGTGTATAGTTTTTATGGAAACGGCGTTGTCGGCAGGTGAAACAACGGAGGCTCTCACAAAATCCTTGCCCTTGTCCGAAACGTCACGGAGATAGCGTATAAAGCCGGAAAGTCCGCCGGAGGAGTTCTGCTCGTAGCTTTTTGCATATTCAAGAAGCAGCCGCAGATTGGCTTTTTTCTGCTCACCGTCTGCGTAAGCCTGAACGGAGGAAAGAAAATCCGTGCTGTCGTATATGGTAACGATAAGTTTTTCAAGGCTTTGTGAAGCGGCGCATATCCTCAGCCTGTCATATATCTCCTTAAAACGTTTCAGCTTGCCGTAATCAGAACATAGTGCAGGGTTTTCCAGAGCAGCTAAAACGCATTTGTACATCTTGTCCTTTTTGTCCTCGGAAAGCAGCCGCAATTCTGCAGTTTCCTCCGCCGTAAGCATAAACATGGGAGACATAAGCACCGATACAAGGGGAATGTCCTGCATAGGATTGTCAATAACGGCAAGAAGATTAACAAGCACCGAGATCTCACGGGATTTTAAATATCCCGTTGTTTCCTCGCAGGAGGCTCTTATGCCGAAACGTGCAAGCTCGTCTGCATAAAGCTGTCCCCTCGCCCTGTCACGGAGAAGAATACAGAAATCACGGCACTCGCAGGGGCGCAGCACACCCTTGTCATAAACCGTGCTTGACCCAAGCATAGACTTTATTTTCAGAGCGGCGGCTCTCGCTTCTGCACATACCTCCGCAGCAGTTTCTTCTCCTGCTTCTTCACCGTCGTCAGTTTCGGATAACGCCGCAGGTACGGGCGTTTCTTCCGCTTCTTCCGCAAAAATAAATTCCGTTGAACGGTCAGCTTCGGGGTAGACAGCTCCTGCTTCAAGCCGCTCCGATTCGGTGTAGTCAATGCCCCCCGTTTCTTTGCTCATAACGGTCTCAAAAACGTCGTTTACAAAGTCCACAACGTCGGGACTGCTTCGGAAGTTGCGGTTAAGAAGAATAGCGGCGTTTTTGCCCTTGTAATCGGGTGTGTAAGGCTCTGCCCCTTCAAGTGCGCCGATAAAAATGGACGGGTTCGCAAGACGGAAACGGTAAATGGACTGCTTGACATCTCCCACCGCAAAAAGGTCGTCGCCGTTTTTGTCAGCCGTGCCGTTTTTGGAAAGCATACGGAAAATAAGGTTCTGTGTGTTGTTAACGTCCTGAAATTCATCTATCATAACAAGGCTGTAATACTCCGAAAGCTCCTTTGCAAGGGGAGAACGGCAGATATTGCCATCGTTGTCCTTGTAACACAGCAGCTTTACCGCCAGCTGCTCCGCATCGGAAAAGCCGAGAGCGTTCTTTTCCGTCTTTATCCTTGTAATTTCGGCAATAAGCTCCTTTACAATTACCGCAAGTCCGCTTGTTATCTCAAAGCTGCGGCGGTAATCGTCGGTTATGTCCTCAGCGGTGAACAGCGCCTTTGCAGCAAGGTCGGCGGCTTTTTTCTTGTAGCTGTCCCTTATGTCCTTTACCTTGTCAACAATGCTCCGCTCGTAGGAGCCTTCCTCCGTCTTGGGGTAACGGCAGGTCTCCCACTTTGGCAAAGAAATGCCGAAGCGGTCGTTCCAGTCAAGGGAATCGTCCGCCGCCTTGTTTGCCAGGGTAACGAAAATATCCCTTTCACCGCAGATTATGCCGTAAGCCTTGCCTTCGCCTGCTTCCGTCACCAGCTCCGCCGCATAGTCCGCAAGAGAAGCGATACGGCGCAGATCTTCTGTGATAAATTTGCCATAAGCCTTTGCCAGAGGGTCGTTTTTCTCGTCAAAGGGACGGGAATATTTCTCCGCAAAGCCGTCAAGACAGCTTTCGGGGAAGGGCATTGACATTATGAAACGGTATACGGACAGCACCGTTCTTTCAAGGTTAAGATCGCTGCGCTGACTTCCGCTTGTAAAATCGCACAGGGTGTTCATCATATCGGGCTGCTCGGCATAAAGCCGCTCAAAAACATTTTCCGCAGCCTTTGAAACAATGAGTTCTTCTTCCGTTCCGTCAAGAATACGGAAGCCTGCGGAAACGCCCAAGGACTGCACGTTTTCCCTTATCATATCGAAGCAGAAGGAGTGAATGGTGGAAATTTTCGCAGAGGGGATAAGCGCCTGCTGACGGCAGAGCCAGTAGTTGTCGGGTTCAAGCTCTATCTGCTTTGCCAGCGCCTCGGAAAGCCTCTGCTTCATCTGCGCCGCAGCGTCGTTTGTAAAGGTGACAACAACTATCCTGTCTGCGGACACCTTGTTCACGGGGTCTGACAGGATTTTAAGCAGACGTTCCACCAGTACGGAGGTCTTTCCGCTTCCTGCGGCGGCGGAAACTATCACCGCCGTATCTCTTGCATTTATAGCGTCAAGCTGACGTTCCGTCCATTGTGACATAGTTAATAACTCCTTACGATAATTTGAAATTTGAAAAGTGGAAAGTGGAAAGTGGAATTAATGTGTCGGCTGCGCCGATGAAATTATTAAAATACATCGCCGAAGGCGACACCGTAATTATTCATTTTTCACTATTCATTCTTCATTATTCATTAAGCGAAGCGTTAAGGATCTCAAGCATTTTCTCCGCTGCTTCCGGGTCTGCAGCCCTTGAAACAATGTTGGGAAAATTGCCGCATATTGAGCTGTAATCGCAATATGTACAGGGAGATTTACCGCTGTTTAAGATAAGGGGAGCGGCTTCAATTTTTCCGCTTTTAACGGAAACTGCTGTATCCTTTATCAGCTCTGCGGAGTATTTTCTCAGGGCATCAAGCTGCGATTCGGAAACTACCTTTGAAGCTGCATAAAACTCCCCGTCCTTTTTTATCCTTACGGGAATGAACACCCCTGCCCCTTCCTTTTCCATAGCCTTTACAACGCTTACATCGTTAAGAACTACACCGTCCACTTTTACACCGCCGTTGATAATTCCGTCAATGTCATCTTCCGCAGCATTTCTCGGCAGGGAGGGAACGTTGTCACCTGCATGCATATAAAGCACTCCTGCAGGCAGCGCAGCGTGGTAAAGTCCCTCGTTCACGGGTGCGTAAGGGTCGGTAAGGGCAAACATATAAAGAAGCATCTGCATATTCACGCCGTAATAAATATCCGCAAGGGAAAACGCCTTTGTACCCGTTTTGTAGTCTACAATTCTTATGTAAGTTATCCCGTTTTCCTCATAAACGTCCACACGGTCAACTGCGCCGATGAAATATATCTCCGTTCCGTCAGCAGCGGTCAGCTTTACAGGCTTTTCATCACCGTCAAAGGACAGTGTGTACTCAAAGCTGGAGGGGGTAAAAAGGGATTGCGCAAATTCCGCTTTAAGATGAACGATAATGTCCGTTACCGTGTCCGCAAGCCTGCCGTAAGCCGCAAGATAGCGCTTTGTCTTGCCGTAGCTGCCGCCTATCTCGTCATTGGTGAAATACTCCGCCAGCTTGTCCTTTACCGCCTCGGAAATTTCCTCTGTACTCATTGAAACAAACTGTTCCTTGCCGTAGGATCTGAGAAATTCGCTTAGGCAGTAATGCACCGCCGTTCCTCTTGAGGGAGCGTCAAGCTCCTTTCTCTGACGAGGATATATCCGCAGACCCTTTTTGCAGAAGTACATAAAGGGGCAAAGCCTGTAATCCTCAAAGCGTGAAGCGGAAAGGGTGATGTTCCTGCCGAAAAGCCGTTCAGCCGTGTTTTTGTCCGTAAGCTTGTGCATTACTCCTGCAGGCTTGTCAAGATAGTCGAACCGCCGCTTGTTTTCCGGGTCAAATTCTTCAAGAGCGCAGCGCAGACTTGCAATTTCCGCACTTTCACGCTTGAAGCTCTGAACGTATCTGTAATAGCCGCTTTTTTCGGTGGTGCAGAAGTAGAGAAGCCCCAGCTTTCGTGAGTTAAGCGTGATGTCCTCGCCGAACATAGCTGTCACCTGCTTTACCGCAAAGGATGGGTACAGCGAACCGCCTGAAACGTTAGCCGTTGGATAGCTTATGTAAAGCCGTTCCGAGGGCGCAGAAAGTGCGGCGTAGGCTGTAAAGCGTTCTTCTGCCAGCTTTTCTGCGGAGCCACCGGAAATTTCGATGCCGCACTTCTTCAAAGCCTCAATGTCCTTGTCGGTAAGAAGCGGCGAGGGCTTTGCGGCAAAGGGGAAGGTCCCCTCGTTTGCACCTGCAATGAAAACTACCTTGGGGTTTGCAAAACGTGCGGTGTCCGAAGCGCAGAACTGCACCTGGTCAAGTGTCTGAGGTGGAGAGGACAGCTTAAGCGAAGCGGCTGCCGTTTCAAAAAGTGAGGAAAACTCCGCCGCCGTTATTTTTGTATCTCCAAGAGTTTTGTAAAAACATTCAAGCAGTCCGCAGAGCATATCCCAAAGCTGCTTTGATTCTCTTGCAGCGGCAAGCATCTCCGCTCCGTTTTCCGCAGCTTCGGCAAAGGCGATTATCCTGTCGGGAACTCCCGTTTCTTCAAGAAATTCATATACGCCCCTGCAAATTTCCGCAGCCGTTCCGCCGCATTTTTTTTTCAGCGATAAAAGTGGAGAAATAACGGCGGTACGGGCGCTTTCGGCTTGTCCGTCTGCCTGCTCGTCGTGTATCTCAAAAGGCTCCTGCCACATTTTTCCCTCAACGTTCCATTTGTAGCAGTATTCTTCAAGAATGTCCGTCTGTTCCTCGTCAAGCCCCGAAAAACCCGTCTTGACGTAGCGCAGAAGCTCCTCGGTGGAGGGCGTTCCGCTGGATACAAGCCGCAATGCCGTGCATACGAAAATTACAAGCGATTTGTGCGCAACACTTTCGTTTTCTTCCGAATGGCAGGGTATCCCACACCGTTCCAGAGCCGCCCCGAGAATTGAGGAGTAGTTTTCCTTCACTCGTGAGGTTATAACAATGTCCGAGTAGCGGTACCCCTTTTCACGGACAAGATGATTTATCTCCGCACCGATAAAATCCGCTTCCTCGTAAGGCTCAGCGGCTTCAAATATCCTTACTGCGCCGCACTCTCCATCAAAGTTATCACGCTCGGGACGGAGAACGTTCCTGCTTAAAAATTCAAGCTCTGGATAATCAAAGCGGCGGTTTTCCGCAAGTACAGTCCTGTGTACGCCTGTGCCGTATTCCCTTGCAATGTCCGACAGCTTTGCTGCAGTTTTGTTTACCGTTTCAAAGAGAGAGAATTTCCTCGGAACGCTGTCGCCCGTTGTAAGGCATACGGTAAGCAGCTCGCTGTCACGGATAATGACCTGCAGCATCTCATACTCATCGGGAGTAAAGCTCTTGAATTCGTCGATAAAAAATACGGAGTCTGCAAAATAGTTGTTTTCCGCCGCTTTTTTTGCCGCTTCGGAAATGTCCGTCCTGTTATCCTTAAAGCCGTTTTCTTCAAGCAGACGGAAATATTCCGAGCAGATAAGGGCAATGTCCTCCGCCTTTTCCCTTGAACCGCCTTCAAGAAAAGCGGAGCGCTCCGCAAGAAGCTGCGGCGTTACGCCGTTAAGGGACAGTGCTTTTACAAATTCAAGAGCATCGGCAGCGAACCTTGTCCGTTCCGCCTGCTTTGCGTAAAAATGCAGCGATTTTTTTGCGTTAAGCTCCGACAGCGCACGGAACATTATAATGCTGCGCACGGTATCATCGGCGTATTTGCCCTTTAAACCGCCGTGCTTTATGAAAATATACTTGGCAAGACGGGAAAAGCCGAGAACCTCCATTCGGTTGAAGTTCTCCATGCCCATAAAGCTGTAAAGCGTGCGGTTGTATTCAAAATTGAACTGGTCGGGAACAATGGCAAAAACCTTTTTCCCCGAAGAAACAGCTTCGGAGATGCGCTTCATCATTTCATAGGATTTGCCCGTACCGGCCTCGCCCGTTATAAGTTCAAGCATTTTATCACATCCGATATTGATTAATGAGTTTATTATAGCATATTTTACCGCCCTTGTCACGCATAAAGTATAAGCTGTACATATTTCGGTACAACATACCGCTGCATTATTGACCCTTATAAAAATAAATGCTATAATATCGGCAAAAGAACCGCTTTTTGCGTGAAAAATCAACGGAGGGGTGCTTTATGGCTGAACGGAATAAGCTGTCGGGAAGATGTATTTTAGCTGCTGTGGCAGGAGTTATTTTGCTTCTTTGCCTTTGGGGAGTTATTAACGAGAAAAATGAGCGTGATAAATATCTTGCGGAGTATGAAAAAGGGATAGAGTACATAAACAGCGGAAATTACTTAAAAGCATCTGTTGCTTTTGACAATATCCCCGATGAATACGGCTGCGAGGATCTGGAATATTTACGGGCGTATGCAAATTGTCTTTATTATAACAACGAGGATTCTCCTTCGGGTGCGCACCGTTATATGGAAAAGATACCCGAAGATTACAGCGGTGCATTTGCCGATGAGATAAAAGCGCTCAGACCCGAAATAGACAAAAAATATTCCGATTATTGTGCTCAGGAAGAAATACTGGAAAGACAGTATCGGGAAAGTAAAAGAAAGGAACAACAGGAACAGACCACCACAACCGCTTCGTCCTCAAATAAGTCCTCCTACAAACCCAATTATAACTATCCCGAAGATGAATACAATGTCTACGATTATTACGACCCCGAGGACTTTTACTATGATTACGAGGACGACTTCTGGGATTATGAGGACGCCGAGGATTATTACGATGAAGCGTGGTACGATTTTGATTATTAATACAACACCGCACAAGGGAAAGGACGGATATTATGC